>NZ_JBPKJP010000036.1:0-38023 GCF_051217035.1 Lysobacter sp. 1R34A | reverse complement strand
CACAGGCTGTCGGCGTCGTCGAAGACGAAACCGAACACCCGCTCGCGCGGCAGGCCCTGCACCGGCCGCATGCGGTTGCCGGCGGCATCGTGGCGCAGCATTTCGACCCTCGACGGCGTCGAACGCGCCTTGTGGTCGACGCCGTCGAACCTGCTGATCTATCGCCTGACCGATGCGCAGCAACAGGACATCGACCGGATCTGCTCGATCCTCGATGCCTACCCGGACCTGCGTTCCTCGCGCGTGCAACTGCAACCGCCGCCGGGCAGCAAGGCCCGCGTGCGCTTCTTCCAGTGCCGGGCCTATTGATCCGGCCCCGCCGAAGCGAATCCATCCAAGCCGAAACAGCGCGCCGTGGCGAACGGCGCGCTGTGTTCTTTTGGGCCGAGCGTGGGAACCCGCCATCGCTCCGGGGCAGGAGCCAAGGTAGCAGCGGCGCAAGCCGCGACACGTAAGCTCGCCTGCGACGCAATCCCGAAGCCGAACCGGACCTCCGTCGCGGCTCGCGCCGCTCCTACACGCCTTCGGGTCAATCCATCCACTTTGTAGGAGCGGCGACCGCACAGACCGCGGCGCGCAAACGCAACGGGGCGGCCTGAGCCGCCCCGTTGCCCGCGGCGCGCCAGGCGCCGCTCGCCAAACGCGTACCGCCTACCAGTGCACGCCGCGCATCAGCGCCGCGAACGCGATCTGTTCGCTGCTGGCGTGCTCGTCCTTGAGCCCCTTGCGGTCGCCCTTGGCCGCGGCCGAATCGGGGAACAGCTCGAACGCCGTGCTCATCACCACCTCGTAGGCCTTCGGCGCCAGCGCGTTGACCACCGAGGCGAAGATGCCCAGGCGAGTGGCGATGCGGGTCGGACGCTCGATGATGCCCTTGACCACCAGGTCGGCGGCTTCGTCCGGGGTCAGGGTCGGCACGCTGTCGTACATCTTGGTCGGCGCGATCATCGGCGTCTTCACCAGCGGCATGTTGATGGTGGTGAAGCTGATGCCCTTGCCCGACAACTCGCCCTGGGCGCAGCGGCTGAACGCGTCCAGCGCCGCTTTCGAGGCCACGTAGGCCGAGAACCGCGGCGAGCTGGCCAGCACGCCGATCGAGCTGATGTTGATGATGTGACCCTTGCGCCGCTCGGTCATCTTCGGCATGAAGCCCATGATCAGGCGCAGGCTGCCGAAATAGTTGAGCTGCATGGTCCGCTCGAAATCGTGGAAACGATCGTAGCTGAGCTCGATCGAGCGCCGGATCGAGCGGCCGGCGTTGTTGACCAGGATGTCGACGTGGCCGTGTTCGGCCAGGATCTGCTTGACCAGGCGGTCGCAGTCGGCCATGTCGGCCAGGTCGGCGGTGTAGGCGAAGACCTTGCCGCCGGCGGCCTTCATCGCGTCGCGCGCCTTGAACAGTTCCTCTTCGCCGCGCGCGATGATCACCGTCACCGCGCCGGCCGCGGCCACTTTCTCCGCGGTCGCCAGGCCGATGCCCGAGGAACCGCCGGTGATCACCACGACCTTGTTGCGGACCTTGCCCTTGAGGGTACGGTCGATGAACAGGTCCGGGTCGAGATGGCGCTCCCAGTAGTCCCACAGGCGCCAGGCATAGCTGTCCAGGTTCGGTACCTTGATCCCGCTGCCGCGCAGCGCGCGCTCGGTCTCGCGGTTGTCGAAGCGGGTCGGATAGGTGATGAACTTCAGGGTTTCCTTGGGGATCTTGAAGTCGCGCAGCAACATGCCGATGAAGCGCCGCACCGGCGGCAGGTTGCCGACCGCGCCGCGCACGCTGCTGGGCACGAAGGCGAACATGCGCGCGTCGATGCGCATGGTCATCTCCGGGGTGTGGCCGGCGCGGGCGAAGGTGTTGAGCACCTCGCCGACGCGTTGCGGTTCGGGATCGGTCAGGTGGAAACAGTGGCCGTCGAGCTTGGGCTTGTGGGCGATATGGTCCATCGCATCGACCACGTAGTCGACCGGGATGATGTTGATGCGCCCGCCTTCGACGCCGAGCATCGGCATCCACGGAGGCAGCATCTCGCGCAGCTTCTTGAGGAAGGTGAAGAAGTAGTACGGCCCGTCGATCTTGTCCATCTCGCCAGTCTGGGAATGGCCGACCACCATGCCCGGGCGGTAGATCCGCCACTTGATCCGTTTCTCGGCCCGCACCAGGCCCTCGGAGTCGTGCTTGGTGCGCAGGTAGGGGTCGTCCAGGCCCTCGGCCTCGTCGAACATGTCCTCGCGGAACACCCCCGGGTACATGCCGGCCGCGGCGATCGAGCTGGTGTGGTGGAAGCAGCCGACGTTGAGCGCGGCGGCCAGGTCCAGCGCGTGCTGGGTGCCGTCGATGTTGGCGGCGCGCTGCGCGGCCGGGCTGGCGGTCAGGTCGTAGATCGCGGCCAGGTGGAAGAAATGCTTGATCTTGCCGTTGAGCGCGCGGACCTGCGCGGCGCTCAGGCCGCATTTGGCCTGGGTCATGTCGCCGGCGACCGGGATCACCCGCTTGAGGTCCCAGCCCATCTTTTTTGCGGTGGCGTCGAACTTTTTCTGCGAATCCTTGCGCACCAGCACGTGGATCGTGCCCTTGCGTTTCAGCAGATTGCTGACGAGGAAGCGACCGATGAAACCCGTCGCGCCGGTGACGAAATAGCTCATACCCCTCTCCTGGATGGCCGATCGACCGCCAATGCGGCGGCATGGCGCTACGGTGCCAGAGCCCGTGCCGCGGAACAATTCCTTTCCGTATTGACCGTCCCGGGCCTGCATGCTGTTATGCCGCTTCACCCTGGCGCCAGGAGAGGCTCGCCGTGTCCGATATCCAGTCCGCGTTCGAACAAGCCGCCAAAGACGTCCAATCGCTGACCGACCGCCCCGACAACGACACCCTGCTGCGGCTGTACGCGCTGTACAAGCAGGGCGCCGAGGGCGACGTCAGCGGCCCCAAGCCCGGCTTCTTCGACTTCGTAGGCACCGCCAAGTACGAAGCCTGGGAAAAGCTCAAGGGCACCGCACAGGCCGACGCGCAGAAGAAGTACGTCGACCTGGTCAAGAAACTGCGCGGCTGACGCCGCGCCCGCCCGCCCCTGCACGGCACGCCCGATGGCGAAACAGACCCGTCAGCGCATCCTCGACACCGCGTTGACCATGTTCAACGCGCAGGGCGAGCCGAACGTCACCACCAACCACATCGCCGACGAGCTGGAGATCAGCCCGGGCAATCTGTACTACCACTTCCGCAACAAGGACGACATCATCGAGCAGCTGTTCGCGCGCTTCGAGGAGCGCATGGACGCCGCGCTGGCCGCGCCGCAAGGCCGCCTGCCCGGGCTCGAGGACATCTGGCTGCAACTGCACCTGGTGTTCGAGTGCATCTGGGACTACCGCTTCCTCTACCGCGACCTGGTCGAGATCCTCAGCCGCAACCGCCGCCTGCGCCTGCGCTTCGCCCGGATCCTCAAGCGCGCCGACGAACAGGCCCACATGGTCATGCGCGGGCTGTCGCAGGCCGGGGTCATGCGCGCGTCCGGCGACGAGCTCGCCGCCACCGCCACCAACGTCCTGGTCATCGCCACCTTCTGGCTCAACTACGCCGCCGCGCGCGGCGACAAGGACGAGCACGCGGCGATCCGCGACGGCATCGTCCAGGTGATGATGCTGCTCGCGCCGTTCCTGCGCGACGCCGAACGCCTGCATTTGAATACCCTGATCCGGGCTTATCTGGATTGAACCGGCGGGCGCTCAGGCCCGCCGCCTGCAGACGCATGTGGAGCACCCGATGAGAAAGCTGATCGTGCAGATGCAGATGTCGGTCGACGGCCGCGTCAGCGCCGACAGCGGTATCGCCTGGCAGCTCTGGAACTGGGACTGGAGCGGCGTCTGGCCTTGGGACGATGCGCTCAAGCAGGCCTTCAACGACAGCTTCGCGGCGGCCGACTGCATCCTGCTGAGCCGGCCGATGGCCGAGCAAGGCTATATCGACCACTGGACCCGCGCGGCGGCGGCGCGCTACCCGGCCGACCCGTTTTACGCCTTCGCCCAAAAGGTGGTCGAGGCGGACAAAGTCGTGGTCACCGACAAGCTGGACGGCGCGCGCTGGCCTCGCACCCGCGTCGCCTCGCGCAGCCTGTCGGTCGAGGTCGAGGCGCTCAAGCGCGACCCGGGAGGCGACCTCCTGTGTTTCGGCGGCGCCGGTTTCGCCTCGGCACTGATCGCCACCGGACTGGTCGACGAGTTCCAGTTCTATCGCAATCCGAGCGCCGTCGGCCCCGGTCGCTCGATCTTCCCGGAGCGGGGCCTGGCCCTGCGCCTGATCGGCTCGCAGGCCTACGACTGCGGCATCGTCGTCGAACGCTATCGGTCCGCCGGCGCCGATTGAGGCGATCGGACTCGATGCGATCGCGAGTCGCGACGCAGAAAGGGCGCCGACCGGCGCCCTTTCTCGATTCGTTCGAACCCGCAGCGATCGATCCCGCCGTGGTTCCGGCGAGCGGCCCGATCAGGCCTGGCGGGCGCGGCGCGCCGCCGGCTTGCGCGCGGCCACCCGGCGCGATTGCGGCTTCTTCGCCGCGGTCTTGCGGGCCTTGCGCTGGCCGCGCTTGGGCTTCTTCAGGCCCAGCTTGTCCAGCACCGGCGCGAGGCGGGCCTCGACCTCGGCGCTGAACTTGACGACCTTGGGCTCGACCTGATCGCGCACGTTCTCGATGCCGCCGCGCACGTTGCTGCGCGCGTCGTCGGCGAGGTCGCGCACGCGCTGCTGCAGCGCGTCGACGCGGCCGACGCCGCGGGCAGCCGCGGCGATCGCTTCGCGACGCGCCAACACCACCAGGCCCAGGCCGGCCAGCCAGACATGGCGCAGCGTGGTTTCGCTCGCCGCCGGTTTCTTGCGTTTCACTGCTGCCATCGTTAGCTCCGCTGACCGCTCCGGATGAGCGGTTTCACCAGGCCACTGTGGCGTCGGCGCATCGAGCAATCACACTAGCCGCTTCAGCTTTCCGACGGCGAGCGCCGATGCGCGGCCCCCTCTTGCCACGGCGCGGCGACGGCGGGATGCTGCCTTCCCGACCTGTCGACAAGGACTGCAGATGGCTGCCAAATCCGCTTGGGCCAAGTTTCCTCATGACGCCAAGGGCTATGCCTACGCCGGCGATGCCCTCAAGAAAGCCTGGCCCAAGCTGCACGCCGGCGACACCGAGCCCTTCCCCGACGCCAAACGCGCCAGCGCGCTGATCGGCGCGGCCGGCAAGGCGGCCCCGAAGGGCCTGGACGCCGACGCGCTCGCCGCCGCCCTGCAGGACGCCTGGCGCGCCTTCCACCGCGGCGATTTCAAGGCCGCCTTCGATGCCGGCCAGGCGCTCGGCCCGGTCGGCGCCAGCGTCGCGGTCAAGGCCATGGGCATCCACGCGACCTATCTGGTCGACGACGACGCCGAGAAGCTGCACCGTTTCGAACAGGCCGCCAAGCTCGCCGAGGCCGCGATCAAGGCCCTGCCCGAGGACGCCAACAGCCACTATCGCCACGCCTTCGCCCTGGGTCGCTACAGCCAGGGCCTGAGCATCGCCAAGGCGCTCAAGGCCGGAATCGCCGGCAAGGTCCGCAGCGCGCTCGAAACCGCGTTGGAGTTGTCGCCGAAGCACGCCGAAGCGCATACCGCGATGGCCCTGTACCACGCCGAGATCATCAACAAGATCGGCGGCATGATCGGCGGCCTGACCTACGGGGCCAAGGCGGCCGAAGCCGAGAAGCACATCAAGACCGCGGTCAAGCTGACCCCGGACTCGCCGATCGCCCACATCGAATACGGCAACGTGCTGATGCTGCTGCACGGCGACAAGCAGGAAAGCGCCGCCGCCGCGGCCTACGAGAAGGCCGCCACGCTCAAGCCGCTGGACGCGATGGAAGCGCTGGATGCGGCCTATGCCAAGGAGCAACTGGAGTAAGCGCGGGCCGGGTTGGCGGGATGTTCGGCCGCTGCCGCGGGTCCGCCGGAACGCCCGACGCCCGGTCCTGGCAGCGGATTCATCGGGAGGCTTGCCTGTTCCGCGAGTCCCCCTGTAAACTTTGCGGCCCGATTCGACTCGGGCGGTTAGCTCAGCGGTAGAGCATCGCCTTCACACGGCGAGGGTCGCAGGTTCGAACCCTGCACCGCCCACCAGTTCCACGAAAAGGCCGGCGCAAGCCGGCTTTTTTCGTTTCCGGGCCGGCATAACGGGATGGATAGCGAACGCGGCTTCGCCTGCCGCCGAGGCGTCGCGTCCCGCACTGCCGCCCCATCGCGAGCAACCCCGGGACCGGCCGTGCCGATGCGCCGCGCCGCCGGCCTCGTCCGCGCGAGCACCGAACCGTAAGGACCCGCCATGACCGACGCCCACCCGGCCCCGACCCGCCTGTACCACAACCCGCGCTGCTCCAAATCCCGCGGCGCCCTCGAACTGCTGCAAGCGCGCGGCGTCGAACCGGCCCTCATCGCCTACCTCGACACCCCGCCGAGCGTCGCCGAACTGCGCGAACTGCTGGCCCTGCTCGACCTGCCCGCCCGCGACCTGCTGCGCAGCGGCGAAGACGAATACCGCGACCTCCGCCTGGCCGATCCCGCCCTCGGCGACGAGCAATTGATCGCCGTCATGGCCGCCCACCCGCGCCTGATCGAACGCCCCGTCTTCGTCCACGCCGGCCGCGCCGTGATCGGCCGCCCGCCCGAGCGCGTGCTGGAATTGCTCTGAGCCAAGGCACGTCAGCCCGTCGCGCAGTTGCAGTTGCAGTTGCAGTAAAGCTTTTGCTGTTGCTGTGCGCCGATCCGCGTTAGCGAAGGCAACAGAAGACCCGAAGGGCGGCCCGCATGGATGCGGACCGTTTTTCATCGGGACAGGGATGTCCCGTATGTAGAGCCCCGCGTCGGCATCGATCGTGCGGGCCTGTGATTCAAAACAAAGCATTTTTCTTTGGTTACCTTTCTTTTGTTGCTTTAGACAAAAGAAAGTAACCCGCCGCTTTAGTGGCGGAAGCTTTGGGTTTGATCTTGATCTTGATCCTGACCTTTAATTGAAAGAGACGCCGCAAGACCGCCACAGCGTGGTCGCGGCTTGCGCCGCTCCTACCCCGGCGGGAAACACACCGCTTAGGCGGATGACGACGGCCTGGTTGCTCCCCGCGTCCCGCGGTCGCGACTCACGTCGCTCCTACAGGGATAGATTCGGGGCGACACGCAGGTGCAGTGGCTCCAGGGTAGGAGCGACGCAAGTCGCGACCGCATCCTCACCCGCCGCCATGCCTTGCTGCGTTGCATTTGCTGTGCGCAGCCGAGCACTAGCGAAGGCAAGAAAAGACCCGAAGGGCGGCCCGCATGGATGCGGGCCGTTTTTCATCGGGACAAGGATGTCCCGTATGAAAAATCCCTGCGGAAGCACCGCTCGTGCGGGCTTGTGATTCAAAGAAAAGCATTTTTCTTTGGTTACCTTTCTTTTGTTGCTTTAGACAAAAGAAAGTAACCCGCCGCTTTAGTGGCGGAAGCTTTGGGTTTGATCTTGATCTTGATATTGATCTTTTATTTCGCTCATTCGGGCGGTGCGCCGCAAGACCGTTACGGCGATGTCGCGGCTTGCGCCGCTCCTACCCTGGCGAGAGCACGTCGCCTTGGCGAATAACGACAGCCTCGTTGTCTCTGCGCGCCCCGCGTCGCGACTCACGTCGCTCCTACACACAGGCCCAATGGCGAAGCGAGATCGAGGCATGGCGGTCGCGGCTTGCGCCGCTCCTACCCTGGCGAGAGCACGTCGCCTCGGCGAATGACGACAGCCTCGCTGTCTCCGCGCGTCCCGCGTCGCGACTCACGTCGCTCCTACAGACAGACGCAATGGCGAAGCGAGATCGAGGCATGGTGGTCGCGGCTTGCGCCGCTCCTACCCTGGCGAGAGCACGTCGCCTCGGCGAATGACGACAGCCTCGTTGTCTCCGCGCGTCCCGCGTCGCGACTCACGTCGCTCCTACAGACAGACGCAATGGCGAAGCGAGATCGAGGCATGGCGGTCGCGGCTTGCGCCGCTCCTACCCTGGCGAGAGCACGTCGCCTCGGCGAATGACGACAGCCTCGCTGTCTCCGCGCGTCCCGCGTCGCGACTCACGTCGCTCCTACAGACAGACGCAATGGCGAAGCGAGATCGAGGCATGGTGGTCGCGGCTTGCGCCGCTCCTACCCTGGCGAGAGCACGTCGCCTCGGCGAATGACGACAGCCTCGTTGTCTCTGCGCGTCCCGCGTCGCGACTCACGTCGCTCCTACAGACAGACGCAATGGCGAAGCGAGATCGAGGCATGGCGGTCGCGGCTTGCGCCGCTCCTACCCCGCGAGCGCACGTTGCTTCGACGAACGGCGACGGCCTCGTCATCGCTGCGCGTTCCGCATCGCGACTCACGTCGCTTCCACAAAGGAGTGGCCCTGTTCAAATCGACTTGCTGCCCCGCATCGCCAACAACCGCTCCGGCGCCGCGAACGAATCGCTGCGCGCATTCGCCCAGAACGACTGGAACACCGCATGCGACGGAATCTTCCCAAGCAGATCGCCCGGGGCGAGGAAGTTGTACAACGCGCCCAACGATCGCACTTCGGTCGGCGAGACCCGACGCAAAATATGCTCGGGTCCGATCTCGGCCGGATGGCTCAGGCCGGCGGCGCACAGCAGGTCGCGCAGGGCCTTGAGGGTGTTGTCGTGGAAGTGGAATACGCGGGTGGCCTTGTCCGGCACGTCGAGCTTGCGCCATCGGCTCGGGTCCTGGGTCGCGACGCCGGTCGGGCAACGGTCGGTGTGGCAGCTCTGCGCCTGGATGCAGCCCAGGGCGAACATGTAGCCGCGCCCGGCGTTGCACCAGTCCGCACCCATCGCCAGGGTGCGGGCGATGTCGAAGGCGCTGGTGATGCGGCCGGCCGCGCCGATCCGGATCTTGTCGCGCAGTTCCAGGCCGACCAGGGTGTTGTGGACCAGCATCAGGGCTTCGTGCATCGGCACGCCGACATGGTCGATGAATTCCGCCGGCGCCGCGCCGGTGCCGCCTTCGGCGCCGTCGACGACGATGAAGTCCGGCAGCACGCCGGTCTCCTGCATGGCCTTGGCGATGCCGAACCATTCCCAGGGATGGCCGATCGCCAGCTTGAAGCCGGTCGGCTTGCCGCCCGACAGCTCGCGCAGGCGGGCGACGAAATGCAGCAGGCCCTGCGGCGAATCGAAGGCGGTGTGCGCGGCCGGCGAGACGCAGTCCTGGCCCATCGGCACACCGCGCGTGGCCGAGATCTCGGCGCTGACCTTGGCCGCCGGCAGCACGCCGCCATGGCCGGGCTTGGCGCCCTGGGAGAGCTTGATTTCGATCATCTTGACTTGCGGGTCGCCGGCGTTGGCGGCGAAGCGCCCCTCGTCGAACAGCCCGCGCTCGTCGCGGCAGCCGAAGTAGCCCGAACCGATTTCCCAGACCAGGTCGCCGCCGTTCTCGCGGTGATACGGCGAGATCGAGCCTTCGCCGGTGTCGTGATAAAAGCCGCCGAGCTTGGCGCCGCGGTTGAGCGCGCGGATCGCGTTCGCCGACAGCGAGCCGAAGCTCATCGCCGAGATGTTGAACACGCTGGCCGAATACGGATGTGCGGTGTTCTCGCCGACGACGATGCGGAAATCGTGCGAGACGTGCGCGGTCGGCGCCATCGAATGATTGATCCATTCGTAGTCCAGGCCGTAGACGTCCTGCAAGCTGCCGAACGGCCGCACGTCGTTGACCGACTTGGCGCGCTGGTAGACCAAGGCGCGCTGCTGGCGCGAGAACGGCACCTCGGCGGTGTCGGCCTCGATGAAGTACTGGCGCATCTCCGGGCCGATCGACTCCAGGCCGTAGCGGAAATGCGCCAGCACCGGATAGTTGCGGCGCAGGGTGCTGCGGGTCTGCAACAGGTCCCAGGTGCCGAGTGCGGCGAGCGCGCCGAACACGACCACGCCCCACAGCCAGTCGCCGTGGTGCAGGAACACCAGCAGCAACGAGAGCAAGGTCAACAGCAGGCTGGCGGCATAAGCGGCGTAGCGCATGGCGATCGGATCAGTTCACGAGCTGAGGGCGAGCATAACCCTGTGCGTGCGCAACCGCTGTACGAGGCCGGGCGGATGGCCGCGGCGCCATGGCGGGGCCACGCCGTCGCAGCCGTGGCGGCGCGACCACGGCTCCGCCGGCGCGACATCCGGCACGGTTCACAGCCGCGCGTCGACCTCGGCGCGCGGATACAGGCTCTTGATGTCGTACAACAAGGCGCCCGGGCGGCCATAGGCGCGCGCGCCGGCGGCGCCGAGCGCGCGGAACTCGTCGTGGGCGACCGCCACCACCACCGCGTCGTAGGCCCCCGCCTGCGGCGCATCGATCATTTCCACGCCGTACTCGCGCCGAGCCTCCTCGGCATTGGCCCAGGGGTCGTGGATCTGCACCTGGGCCCGGTACTCGCCGAGCTCGCGCGCCAGATCGACCACGCGGGTGTTGCGCAGGTCGGCGCAGTTTTCCTTGAAGGTGATGCCCAGGATCAGGATCCGCGAACCGGCCAGGGCCACGCCGCGCTGGATCATCAACTTGACGATGTCCGAGGCGATGTGGCTGCCCATGGCGTCGTTGATGCGTCGGCAGGCCAGCAGGATGTCGGGATAGTAGCCGGCGCTCTGCGCCTTCTGGATCAGGTAGTAGGGGTCCACGCCGATGCAGTGGCCGCCGACCAGGCCGGGCCGGAACGGCAGGAAGTTCCACTTGCTGCCGGCCGCCTCCAGCACCTCGGTGGTGTCGATGCCGAGCTTCTGGAAGATCAGCGCGAATTCGTTGATCAGGGCGATGTTGGCGTCGCGCTGGGTGTTCTCGATGACCTTGGCGGCCTCGGCCACGCGCAGGCTCGAGGCCAGGTGAGTGCCGGCCGGGATGATGCTGCGGTACAGCGCGTCGACACGCTCGGCGGTCTGCGGCGTCGAGCCCGAGGTCACCTTGGGGATATCGACCAGGCGGCGCCGGCGATCGCCGGGGTTGATGCGCTCGGGGCTGTAGCCGACGAAGAAGTCGACATTGAAGCGCAGCGACGAGGCGCGTTCGAGTTCGGGGACGCAGATTTCCTCGGTGGCGCCGGGATAGACGGTCGACTCGTAGATCACCGTGTCGCCGGGCTTGAGCAGGCCGCCGATGACCCGGCTGGCTTCGATCAGCGGGGTGAAGTCCGGGCGTTTGTGCTCGTCGATCGGGGTCGGCACGGTGACCACGTAGACGTCGCGGTCGACGAGGTCCGCGGCGCTGGCGGTGAAGCGCAGGTGGGTCGAGGCGGCGATCTCGTCGGCGTCGTTCTCGCGGTGATGGTCTTCGCCGACGCTGAGCTGGGCCACGCGCACGGCATTGGTGTCGTAACCGATGGTGTCGTAGCGCTTGCCGAATTCCAGGGCCAGCGGCAGGCCGACATAGCCCAGGCCGATCACGCCGATGCGCGTTTGCGCGATGCTGCCTTCGTACTGCGTCATGCCCTGCCCTAGGTGCGCCGCCGTGGTGGCGGTCCGGTCCTGGATTCTAGAGACCCGCTTTCCGGACTGGCAAACCGGTGCGCTCGGTCGCGTTCCGGGGCGCCGGTAAAAACCGCCGGATCGCTCCGCCCACGGGGCCCTGGGCGACTGCGGCTAAGGCGCCGGGCCTTCCTGCGCGATCAGGCCGAACGGCGCCAACGCCGCGCGCAGGTAATCCTGCGCCTCGCCCGCGCTGGAATGCAGGCTGTCGATGCGCTCGCCCCGGTACTGGATCACGATCTCGCTGCCGTCGGCGCGGTGTTCCCAGATCGAGTGGTCTTGGCTGAAATTCATGTACTGCCAAACGCCGCCGGCCTCGGACAGCCCGCTCCAGATCGCGTCCGACAGCGCCCGGTGCGCGTCGAAGCCGGCCCAGCCCGGGCCCGGCGTCCAGCGTGTCCACATCAGCGGCGCGCGTTCCCCGCTCATCTCAATCCTCGGCCACCACCACCGCATTGCGCCCGAGCTCCTTGGCGCGATACAGCGCGCTGTCGGTATGGCGCATCCACATGGCCGCGCTGATGGTTTTCGGCCCGGTGGTCGCCACGCCGACGCTGACCGTGCAGCGCAAGGCCGGCGCTTCGTCGAAGCGCGCGTCCTCGACCGCATTGCGGATGCGTTCGGCGATCGCCACCGCCGCCTCGAGGCCGGTGTCCATGAGGATGAGGGCGAACTCGTCGCCGCCGATGCGGCTGGCGGTGTCGGTCAGGCGCACCACCTCGTGCAGGGTGCCGGCGACGCGCCGCAACACCGCGTCGCCGACGAGATGGCCGTGGAAGTCGTTGATCTCCTTGAAGCGGTCGATGTCGATCAGGATCAAGGCCGCGCCCTTCGAGGAGCGCGCGCAGTAGGTCATGGTCGCGGTGGCCGAATCGTCCCAATGCAGGCGGTTTTGCAGGCCGGTCAGCGGATCGGTACGGCTCAGCTGGTCGAGCTGCTTGTTCTGGCGCACGACCTTGCGCGCCAGGCCGTAGGCCGCGCTGCTGATCGCCATGGGATAGACGAACATGAAAGGCAGGCTGGTCAGGATCACCGGCATCGAGCTGTCCGGCGCGAACGGAAAGCCCAGCAGCGCCCACACCGTGGCGCAGGTGAACAGCTGCGCGGTCGCGGTGCGCACGAAGAAACGCCAGCCGCCGACGCTGATCTTGTCGGCCGACAGCATCACGGCCAGCAAAGCGCTCGGCACAACGTTGAAATGCATGACCGCGATCCAGATCCCGCCGAGGGCCGAATCGATCATCAGGTTGCGGTACTCGGCGTATTCGGGGTCGACGCTGCGCGAGGCGATCAGGTAGGCCAGCGGCGGCCACAGATAGCCGTTGGCGAACAGCAGCGCCCAGGCCCAGGCGCTCGCGTGGTGCTCGTACAGGACCCCGGCGACGGCGAAGAACCCCGTCCCCAGGCCGAGGGTACGCATCTGGTAGATGTGGCGCACGAACCGCAGATGCTCGGTCGCTCGAACCGGGTCGAATGAGGTGTCGGCAATTCCAGTCACGCACGCTCCCAGCGGCCTGGATCATCGAGACGGGTACCGCCCGGGGGTTGCGGCGGCTACCAGCATACCCTGCTCGCCCGGGCCCGGATGCGCAAGCGCCGGGGCCGTCTGGAGGCTTCCGATGGCCGGCGGCGGGACGCGATTGCGTTCCTGGCGGAGCCGCCGGCGGCCCTCGGACCAAGCCAGCGCCAGAGCACGCGGACGGCGAGGCGTGAACGCTTCGTACACAAAAACCTAACGCCGGGATCCGGCAAGATTCACCCACAGGGGGTTCCAGCGCGGAGCCTGTGTGATGACGACCAGCTTGCAAGGCCGCCCCGCCCCGACCACGCCCGGGCTGAGCTACTGGGCGAGTCAGTTCCGCAGCGCCGGTTTCTATCGCGACGGCCTGCGTTTCAGCGACTACGCCCCGGCGTTCTACGTGGGCATCGCCGCCCACCTCGAGCACCCCGACCGCGACTTCGACGACCCCCGCCTGGACCTGCCGGCGCGCTACCAACGCATCCGCCTGGGCTCGGTGTTGAACTGGGAACAGGCCGAAGACGCGGCCCGCTCGGCCTGGCAACGCGCGAAAGAGAACGCCGACGCCGCGCAACTGCGCATCGAACGCCGCATGGCGGAACTCGCCGCTCAACCCTGAGCGGGTCGTCAGGGCTTCACCGACACGCATCCCGGAGCCCCGAGCGCCCAGGTGTTCGGCTGCGCGGGCGTCTCGACCCGTGCTGTCCGCCGCGTCCAACCTCGTCGGTCTCGGGTTCGATCATGAGGTTTTGCCTTCGACAACCCATCGGGCTGCGCCGACGCATGCCCGGTCAGGCCGGGTCGAGCTCGTAATGAAACACCTTCGAGATGATCTGCCAGCGGCCGTCGAGCTTGATCAGGGTCAGCAGATCGGTGAAGCGCTTCGGCGGGATCGCGCATTCGACCCGCGCGAACGCGGTGACCGGGCCGGCGAATTCGAGCGAAACGATCTTGTCCTCCCGTGCCGCCCCCTGGCTCGCCGGCGATGCGCGTTGGTCGACCCGCGCCCAATACGCTTCCATGTCGAGCTTGAGCAGGCTGCCGTCGGTCGCGCAGACGTAGTGCGCATGCGGATGCATGGCGCGACGCAATCGGGCGGTGTCGCTGTAGTACAGACCGTCGAAATAATCCGTCAGGGTCGCGATGACCGCGTCGTAGTCGTGGCTGTGGGTGGCGCTCATGCGGTCTTCGCCGGCGGCATCGCGAAATGGCGATGCGCGATTATGGCCAGCGCCCGGCAGCGCCGCGATCGCACCGGTGGACCGGGCTGTCGCGCTATTGCAACGCCGGCGGGCTTTGGCGCTGCGGCGCTCGGAATGCCACTCAGAGTTTGCCCACTCAAAGTTTGAAGCGGCCGCCGTCGATGCGCAGGATTTCGCCGGTGCTGTAGCTGGCATCGCGCAGGTACAGCACCGCCTCGACCACCGCCTCTACCGTGCCGATGCGACCGAGCACGGTGCGCGCGGCGATCGCGTCCTCCTGTTCGGCGCGTTCGGCCGGGTCGCGCGCCGAGGGCAGTACCGTGCCCGGGGCGACCGCATTGACCCGGGTCGGCGCGAGCTCGGCGGCGAGCGCGCGCACCATGCCGGCCCCGGCCGCGCGGCTGACCTGATAGGCGGCATGGCCGGCGAAAGATCGGTCCAGGTAGGTGTCGAGCATCACCACCACCGAACGCAGCGGCTGCCGCTGGTGCAGGCCGATCACCAGTTCCCAGGGGGCGATCAGGTTGACCCGCAGATGCCGCTCCAGGCGCTCGCGTTCCTCGTCGGTATCGCCGGCGCCGAGGTCGCCCCAGGCATGGCCTCGCTCGAACAGCGAGGCATTGAGCACCAGGTCGGTGACCGGCACCGGCGGCAACGCCGGCAGCGGCTCGGTCATGTCCCAGCTCCATTCGTGCACCGGGGCCGAGTACGGCGCCGGCGGCGCAGCGGCGCGGCGGCGATGGGCCACCACCTGTTCGCCGCGTTGCAGACAGGTCTCGACGATGGCTCGGCCGATCCGTTGCGAAGCGCCGGTAACGAGAGTGATGCGATCGGACATCAGCGGGCCTCCTGAGCGGCGGTGGCGGGCTCGGCCTGGGCGTGCAGGAAATCTGCGACGAAATCCGCGCCGGCCAGAGGATAGAACCCCATCGCATTGTGTTCGGGACGGAAGCCACGCTGCGAGGCGACGGCATCGAGCGCCTTGCGCAACAGCGGCAATGTCAGTTGGTGCAGGCCATGGAACAGATACGGCCGGGCCGGGTCGTAGCGATCCTGCCACTGCACCTCGCCGTCGATCCTGCCGACCAGATCGATATCCAGCGGCACCGGCAGCACGCGCTGCGGGTCGCGCTCGCGCCCGAACGCCGCCTCGATCTGTTTGAAACGACGCTCCATGCTCTCGATCGACCATCGCGGCGCGACCTGCAGCGCCAGCATCAAATTGACCGTGGCGCCGCCGCGATGGAGGCGATGGCGGTCGCCGAACAGCTCCGAACAGGCACCCGTGGCGCGCGCATCAGGTGCAACGTCGAACTCGGTCCGCAGTTGCGCCGCCGCCAGCAACAGATTCTCCACGCGCGGGCCGTCGCTGGCCCCCAGGCAGATCAGTGCGGTCCAGCTCATAAAACGCAGGCAGCCGCGGCCTTTCGGCGGGTACCGGGCCGTTGCGGCGAAGGCCGGCCAGAATCGATCGCCATCTCGTCTACTCCTCGGCGCTGCGTCCAATCGACGGCGGCCGGAGCGTCGGCGACGAGGCCCACCTGCCGCACAGCTCCGAACGCGATGACCCGCATTCTAGCCAGCTGACGGCGGTTTTCCCTACCCGGCGCCGCAATCGCCCGGAAACGCGACCAACCGCGCCGCAAAGGATGCCGGCACTGCTCCCGTAGGAGCGACGCGAGTCGCGACGGTGTTTTCTCCCGCCCAGGTTCACCCGCGGCCGCTCGCGATGCCGTGGTCGCGACTCGCGTCGGTGCTACCGTTGGGCTTCTATCTTCTTAAGCCACCGGATACGGCATGCCTTCGAACACGCAGTCGTGATAGCCCTTCACGCCGACCTCGTGGGCGAGCCCACTGCGGAAGTCCATGCCGGCGCGCAGGCATTCGAGCACGTAGGCGAAACCGTAACGCGGCTCCCAGCCCAGGTCGCGGCGGGCGGCCTCGTTGACGTAGACCCGGTCGAGCTGCGGAAACAGCCGCCAGCCCTTGGCCGCGTACAAGACGCGGCAATCGGGGAACAGCCGCTCCACCACCGCCGCGGCATCCTCGCGCAGGGCGAGCAGATCGTCGCGGCCGAACGGCGTGGTCGCCGACACGATGTAGCGGCCGAAGCCTAATGCGGGCGCACGTTCTACAGCACGCAGATGGGCGTCGACGATATCCTCGATATCGGCGCGCCGATACAGCAACTCGTTGGCCTGGACGTTGGCCGCCGGATAGACCTCGCGCACCGAGGCGTCGTCGTCGTCCTCGGGAAAGAAGCGCGAGGTCCGCAGCACCAGCACCGGCAAGCCGTGCTGACGATGAAACAACTCGCACAGGCCTTCGGCGGCGATCTTGGTGGTGCCGTAGATATTCTTGGGCACCGGCGTCACCGCTTCGGTGATCCAGGTCGCCGGACCGCCGGGCACCGGCTTCAAGGCCGCGCCGAACGCGCTGGTGGTGCTGGTGAAGACGAAGGATTCGACGCCGGCCGCGAGCGCCTCCTCGAGCAGCACCAGGGTGCCGGTGACGTTGGTGTCGATGAAATCCTGGTAGCGATGAGTGGCGACGTGCGGCTTGTGCAGGGTCGCGGTATGCACCACTGCGCGCACGCCCTGCATGGCGCCGCGGACGAAGGTGCGGTCGGCGATCGAGCCGACCCGATCGGTGAAGGCCGAGGCCTTGAGGTCGATGCCGACCGCGTCGCGCGATTGCGCGTGCAGCCGGCGCATCAGGCCTTCACCGAGGTGGCCGGCACTGCCGGTGACGAGGATGGACATCGGGACGGACTCCTGGCGACGCGCGCCCACCGCCGCAGCGATGGCGGCCCGGGCCTGGATGGATGCGCAAAGCCTAGCAAGGCCGCGATTCCGGCGCCATGCGCGGCCTGCCGGGTCTGTGTAGCGATGGCCTCCAGTGAAACCGTCGGGCTGCCCAGAAACGCCGGCGCCGCGAACGCGGCGCCGGCGTTTTTCTCGTATTGGCCTACAGCCAGGATTTACTGCAGATATCGACGGCAGAGGTTACGGCAGGAACGGCGCCGGCTCTTCGACGTTGTAGCGGGCGACCGCGCACTCGGAGAAGCCCGAAGGCGCGGTGTTGATGGCGACGTTCTCGATGCAGGTCGCACCGCTGCCGCCCATCAGCCCGCGCACGCTCGAACGCGTCCGCAGCATGATCGAGTTGTGCACCAGCCGCGCCCGCGGCGACTCGCGCAGCTCGATGATCCGCTGGGTATTGTCCGGGAAGTCGAGGAACTGATTGCCGGTCGCCTGCACGTCGGCCGAGCGGTCGACGAGCAGGCCGCCGCCGATGTAGCCGGCGATCACGTTGTTGGTGACGACGGTGCGTGGCGCCATCGTGATCTGGATGGCCTCGCGCCACGGCGAGATGTTCGGGTTGCCGTAATCGATGACGCGATTGCCGATCACCCGTGCGCCTACGCCATCCGGCAAGCTGTCGCCGAAGATCACGATGCCCGCATCGTGGGGACGCACCACGGTGTTGTTGAGCAGTTGATCGCCCGATCGCGTGCGCAGGTGGATGCCGAGCGAATAGCCCTCGATGCGGCAGTTGCGTACCGTCACCCTGGACCAGGAGTCGACGGTAATGGCGGCGGCGCCGTTGAGGTTCGGGTCGGGATTGGCCAGGGTCCGTCCCCTGCAATCGAACTCGATGTCTTCGCCGGTGATGACGATGGGGACGCCGAGATTCCCGGCCAGGCAGTATTTGCCGGGCGCGGCGATATGCGGATTGGCCGAGGTGACGACGGTGTCGCAAGCCAGCGCGCTGGCGCTGGACATCGCGGCCGACAGGGCCAGGCTGGAAAGCAGAATGGAGCGCATGAATATCCTTTTAAGAGCGCCGATGAAAGGACGGCTGCGCGAAACGCGCCCGTCGGGCTGCACAGAACACGCGGCGGCATGCCGCGTCCTGCGTCGGGTGGAATGTCGGGATGAAGCAGGCCGGCGAGCCCGGCGGTCGTCCCTGGACCTGCGGCGCGCCGGAAGCATGGCATTCGATACCGACTTCCCTGTCGAATGCGGGATTCCTGGCGTCGACCGCGATTGAAGCCGTCTCCCCGGCCTGCCTGCATCGCGACCGGGACAGAATCGCCGACCGGCGTCGCAGGCGCCGCGACGGCGCGCGCCGCGGGCGTCTATTTGAAGAAGCGGGGCGGTATCGCGACGGCGTTCGGGCGCGCATGCCGTTGCGTCTGCTCTGGGTTCGATCAGTCGGACACTGCGCTCGCGTATCCCGGCGATGGCCTCGGCGCGGCGCTCCGGTTGCGCATCGCACGCGAGCCGCGCCCTAAATCCGAAAAATTTCAGCTACCGGCACAGTGTGCCGGTTGCAGTGAACGAAACCCGAGGCTGACGCCTCGGGTCCGTTTTTTTACCGGCCCGAGTCAGCCGTGGCCCTTGTCCTTTCCTTTGCCCTGGCCCTTGCCGCCGCCGTGGCCTTTGTCGCCGCCCTGCCCCTTGCCATGGCCGCCGCCCTTGTCGGAGTTGCCGCGGCCGTTTCCTTTCGAGCTCGGGTGATCGGAGTGCGATGCAGCGGGGCCGTGCTTCTTACCGCCGGAAGGCCCGTTGGCCTTGCTCTTACCCTTGCCGGGGCCGTGCTGAGCCCAATCGACGTCCACCGACTGGTTCATATTGATCGGATAGCCCCAGCGATCGTAGGTGCCGACGGCGCCGCGCTTGAGCGCGTGGAAAGCCGGCGAACCGGGCTTGATGCCCATGCGCTGGGCGACTGCGCCCCAGCCCTGTCCTGGGTTGCGGTCGTATTCGCGCACGACGTTCAGGCACGGCACGCCGAGCGAACGCGCGATGGCGCAGGCGTAGTAAACATCGCCCGGGGACCAGCCGCGGCGATCGAGCAACTCGTCGATCAGCGAACGCGGTGCGCCGTAATAACCGGTGATCTCGCTGACGAAGGGCTCGCGATATCGCCGACCGTAGTCGTTGATCTCGCCGAGCCGCGTATCGACCCAGACGTCGCCGGTGCGGATGTTGTAGCCGACCGTCTGTGCCTGCGCCGCCCCCGCCAGGCCCAGGCCCAGCAGCAGGGCCATACCCGCTCGCTTCATGTATTTCATTGCAGCACCTCGTCTTGGTCGCGCGTGATGTCCGGATGAAGGCGCCGAGCATACGGTTTCGCCAGGCCTTCGAGCGCAGTATCCGCCGCGCCCCTTAACCCCGACCCAGTAAAGCGTGATGCGTCGCACAATGCATTCCAGGAGGCAATCTGGTTACGTGGAGGCGTCCGACCTGCCGGACACTTTGGTCCAACCCCCGGGGATTTTTGAATGAAAATCAGTCTCATGTCCGCGGTCGCGGGCAGCGTCGTTCTCGCCGGCGCGATCGCCTCCGTCACCGCGGCGCCGCCGCACGAAAAGAACAACCCGCTGCGCATCGGCTTGATGGCCGTCGCCGATCAGAACGGAAACTTCGACGGCCAAGTCGAAGTCACCGTCACCAATACCAGCCGCCACACCGCCCGCGTGCCCAAATGGCAACTGCCCTCGAATCTCGCCGAATCCAAGCTGTTCACCATCAGCCGCGACGGCGTGGCGGTGGCTTATAACGGCCCGATGATCAAGCGCGGCCTGCCCGATGCGGCCGACTTCGCGATCCTGCGCGCGGGCGAAACCCTGCGCAGCGTGGTCGACCTGTCGCAGGCCTACGATTTCTCGCGCAGCGGCCGGTACGTGGTCAACCTGGATTCGCCGCTGCAGTTCGCGTCGCTGTCGGACGGCAAGCTGTTGCGCCACGACAACGGCCTGCCGCTGGTCGCCAAGAGCGCTCCGTTGAGCCTGTGGGTCAACGGCAAGGGCGAGAGCAGCGCCAAGGGCAAGCCGGGCGGCGGCGGCAGCGTCGTCGATGGCGTGTCCTACAAGAGCTGCGATGCGACCCAGATCGACACCATCGGCAGCGCCATCGCCGCGGCGCGCGGGTATTCGGAGAACGCCAAGAGCTACCTCGGCGCCGGCACCGTCGGCCCGCGCTACACCACTTGGTTCGGCGCCTACACCTCGCAGCGCTACGGCACCGCGAGCCAGCACTTCGTCGCCATCGACGCCGCCATGGACCAGAGCAACGGCGCGATCACCGTCAACTGCGGCTGCAACCAGAAGTACTATGCCTACGTCTATCCGAACCAGCCTTACGAGATCTACGTCTGCCGCGCGTTCTGGAGCGCGTCGCTGACCGGCACCGACTCCAAGGCCGGCACCCTGATCCACGAGATGAGCCACTTCGATGCCGTCGCCGGTACCGACGATCATGTCTACGGGCAGGCCGGCGCGAAGAGCCTTGCGATCAGCAACCCGACCAACGCGCTCGACAACGCCGACAGCCACGAGTATTTCGCCGAAAACACGCCGGCGCAGAATTGAGTTTTAGCGCGGCAACGAGAAGGCCCCGGTTTCCCGGGGCCTTCCGTTATCGCTCGATAGACGCTGAATCAGAAACCGCTGGCGTTGAGGCGCCCGCAGCTCGCCCTCTTGCCGCTGACGCCGGCGTTGCCGGCCGCGACCACGAACAGAATGCCGCCGTTGTCGACGACGTCGACCGGACCGCAGGAATGGGCCCAGGCGTTGGCGGCGAGGTCCGGATGCGAATACATACAGCCTTCGTCGATGACGCCGCCGGCGACGCTGCTGCAATCGGTATGGCCGCCAGCCCAGGCGACAGCGGCCTGCGAACCGTACGCGTTCGCCGGCCTAGAACCGGAGCCGTACATGCCCCACAGCGAGCCGTCGTTGTAACAGGCGCCGTTCCAGCTGGCCTGGTGGTATTCGTACTGGGCTGAATTGATTGAATCCGGGCGCGAACTCGCTCGAGATGGCGCCCTGGGCGGGCCGCGATGCGGCCGGCCTGGAATCTGGAGCCTGGAGTCAGGCGTCCTTGCGCGGGCGAGATGCCGCGGCCTTGGCCCGCACCGGCACCGCCTCGGGCAACTGCGGGTCGGTGTCGGTGCCGAGCGCGCGCAGCCTGACCGGGGTGAATTCGCCGTCGCCGAGCAGATCGAGGCTGGCCAGCGGATTGCGCAACAGCGCTTCGCGCTGCAGGAAAGTCTCGCTGCCGACCTTGGGCGGCCTGCGCTCGCTGCACAGGCGCAGGCTGATCTTCAGGATGCTGGTGCCGGAACGGCTCCAGGCACGGCCGGGGATGAGACGGCTGACGATGGCGCTGTCGAGGCGAACGGTTACCGACGATTGGTCGATGGATTCGCATTTGCCAACGGCGATGTCGAACATAAGCTGCATGAAAACCTCAATGCGACACGAAAGTTAAAACACTGCTGAGCCTGGAATCGTCCAGCAGCCGGCGAAGGCGCGACTCGACGATGCGCAGATCCCCGAGCCTGGGCGAGGCGCGCAGGGAATAGATCGCGGTCTGCTTTCCCAGCAATAGACGATGGGTGCGGTGAACGCTGACATTGGTGGAACTGCAGGCTTCCATCCAGATGCGCCGCAACTGCAGCGGCCCGATGCTCTGGCCGTTCCCCAGGGTGAAATAGAACCATTCGACGTTCTCTTGCATCGGCCTCTCCGGCACACGGCGAACGATTTGCGTTGCGCCCGGCTGATTCCATCGCGAGCCTTTGCGGCGGTGAGGGACTCCTAGTCCTGCACCGCCGGCTCCCTGGCTCGCACCTAAACGACGGCGAAGACTTCCCCGCCGCCCGATTGCTTGTTGGACCGTTGATTCTCGGACCCGGCGCACCGGCGTTGCGGCCGAGGCCGCAGCGAACAACGGATGCGGGATCCGCAAACGCTGGACGTGCCGATCGTTCACTCCGGTCTCCAGCGACGCGATAAACGACCAAGACCGTGCACTCGCCGAAAGCGGAGTGCGAAGCTGATGCGGAAGGAAAGGAATCTTCTGCGCCTGAATGGCTGAATACGACATTGCGTCGTGGTGACGGGCCAGCCTGCGCCCCGAAGCGTTAGCCGTACGTGAACCGCACTGGTTGTCGTAGCCGGGCCCGTTGCCGTCCAAGGGCAGGCTGGCGCGGTGTGGGCGCCGATGACTCGTCGCCCGGAGCGCGCAACGGCTTGCTGCGTGGCCCTCTCAGCGGATCCTGGTTCCGTTGAAGTCCTCGGCGCGCCCTTCCGACCCTGATTGACGCCCCCCATTACCGTCCAGTAAAAGATACGCATGACTACTTTACTGGACGAATCGAGCCGCCAACTGGCCCGCCGGATACGCCTGGAGCGCGAAACCCGCGGCTGGTCGCTATCCGAACTGGCCGCCCGCTCGGAGGTGTCGAAAGCCGCGATCAGCAAGATCGAACGCGGCGAAACCAGCCCGACCGCGGCCCTGCTGGTGCGATTGGCCGGCGCCTTCGATCTCACCCTGGCCGGGCTGCTGTTGCGCGCCGAGGGCGATGCCGGCCGGCTGTCGCGCGCCGAGGCGCAACCG
The DNA here is from genome assembly GCF_051217035.1 of Lysobacter sp. 1R34A. Lineage (NCBI taxonomy): Bacteria > Pseudomonadati > Pseudomonadota > Gammaproteobacteria > Lysobacterales > Lysobacteraceae > Lysobacter > Lysobacter sp. 1R34A. Next base: position 15,362 of record NZ_JBPKJP010000036.1, on the reverse strand, counting down.
GTCTGGCGCGACCCGGACACCGGATACCGCCGCAAGCAGATCTTCGTCCGTCCCGACCATCCGGTCGAGATCGTCGAGGTCGAGATGCCGCCCGGAAGGCGCGTGTCCCTGCCCGCCTCGTCTTATGCGCGCATACGCCAGGCCATCCGGGTGGTCGAAGGCGAACTCAGCATCGTCGAAGGCGGCGAGACCTATCGCCTGCAGGCCGGCGACTGCCTCGGCTTCGGCCCGCCGTCGGACGTCGTGCTCGCCAACGAAACCCCAAAGCCCTGCACCTACCTCGTCGTCCTGGCCAGGAGCTGAGCCGCATGCCCGCCACCGGAACGTCCATCGCCGACCGCCCCGCCATCGAGATCAGGCCGCTGTCGTCGTCGGCCGAAATCCACTCGATGCTGAGCGAACTGCTGATCGAGGTCGTCGCTCACGGCGGCTCGGTCGGCTTCATGCATCCGCTGCCGCCGGAGCAGGCGCAGGCGTTCTGGCGCAACGCGCTGGCGGCGGCCGATCTCGGCACGCGCATCGTGCTCGGCGCCTTCGATCGCGACCGGCTCGTCGGCACGGTGAGCCTGCTGCTCGACTGCCCGCCGAACCAACCGCACCGGGCCGAAATCGCCAAGCTGATGACATGCCGCGGCCATCGAGGCCGCGGCGTGGCCTCGGCGCTGGTGCGCGCCGCCGAAACGCGGGCGCGCGAGCATCGGCGCAACCTGCTCGTGCTCGATACCGCGAGCGACGAAGGCGCTTCGGCCCTGTACGAAAAACTGGGCTACGTCCGCGCCGGCGAAATCCCCGACTACGCCCTGAAGCCGCACGGCGGGCTGACCGGGACGATCATCTTCTGGAAGCGGCTTCAAGCCGGACCATCGAGTGCGAACTGACGATCGCAAAGCCCTTGGGCGATCGGCGAAAAACGCCGATCGCCAATGGTTGTACGACTCAGTCCACTCCGGTCATGTACTTAGCGCCTGATCATCCACCATCCAGATAGATAAGCAGGCATTTCCTCGCCGACAAACCCGTCACCCTGCGATGACGCCACATCAGATCGGCACGGCCGCCGCCGACATCCCGGTGGCAACCAGTCCCAGCCCTGCGGATAGTTCGACATGATCTCGCCGACGAAACCCAAGTCTTCGGCAGCTCGCTACAATTGCATTTACGTCGTCGGTCCAGGCCACATCCATGCGGCCGTCGCCGAGACCCATCGCGGTATTGGCGGCGTTGCATCAGAACAGATCGGCGTTGCCGCCGCCATTCACATCTCCTGCGGCAACCACTCGCCAACCTGTCGGATAGTCCGGCATCGCCGTACCGGCAGTCCACCGCCCGTCCCACAGCGGCCAAAGCCGCGCCATGCTGCAGGCAATAGCCGATCCGATGGTTGTGGTCGAACCCGGACCACAAGTCTTGCACGCCATCGCGATCCACTCCGGCAATGTCCAGTGAGGTCCCCGCCGCGTCCGCCGGATAGGCATCCGCGTTGCCGCTCAAGACACTCGCCTGCTGCAGATAAACCTGCACGTTGCTTTCGGGAGGAGCGACCTGTGTGCCGGGCGCGGCCAGATCGTCGTAGCCATCGGGATCGAGATCGCTGCCGGCCAAACGCAGGACTGCAAGGTTGCTGCCCAGCGATAAGGCGCCGCGAAGCCGTTCTGGCCGTCGCTCAGGAAGACTAAGACCAGGACTGACTGACAGAGTCGAATTCTCGAAACGTATCGCCTGGTCCGGCTGGCCATCTCCGTTGAAGTCGCCCTTTGCCATCGAACGGGTCTTCTGGATGTCGCGAGGGTCGAACGCCCCGGTAATGAGGGAGAGCTGATTGCCGAGCCCTCCCTCGCCGTCGCCCTTGAAAACGGTCAATCGATTGCGAGGGTCGGGAGCTTGGCCTCCGCTTGGCACGCTGAAATGAGCGATGACATCCATCGAACCGTCGCCGTCGACATCCATGAAAACCGCCGGGACATCGGCCTTGAAAGTCGGAACTCGAAGGATGAGCCCAGCGACAGCCCATTTGCGCTGCCTGAAACGAAAAGATCGAACGAGTTCGATCCGGTGACGACAAGATCCTCGATGCCATCGCCATTGATATCCGCCGCAGTACCGACGAAGGCGTCCCTTACGATTGACAGGGCATGGTCGCGAGGCTCCCAATTTGCTATCGGCTGTCTGCGGATATTCAACGGCCGGGAGACGGGGGCAGCAGTAGGAATCGGCGACGACAGACATGAGATCCGGCTGGGTGTCGCCCGTCGCATCACCTATCTCCGCAGCCAGGTAGGTGCCAGCCACTCGAAATTGCTGACCAGGATCTGCGACACGTCGAGTGAGTAAGGAGACACCGCGGAGCGGGACGGCGCGTTGGCCTTAGCGGGGGGAGGAAGCGAGCAATAGGCAGGTCAATGCCATCACCAACACTCGAGTCTGGTGGCTAAGTCGGACCCAGTATGCGCCGTAAGGCGAGTCCCCGGTCAAGACCCGCAGTAGTGCGATTGAAGGGCTATCCGGCCAAAAGCGAATCGCAAACCGAGAGCTCCCGTCCGATGAAGGCAGTGTGCCTTGGCACATCGCCGGCGACGATGAAGTGTCGGCATACGGTTTGAATGTTCGCTTCGTCCCGCCTTGCATGAGCTGCCCATTTGCCGCAACAAATGGGCAGCCGGATCGTTGATTACAGGAATATGTAACCCAGAACGCCGTCCATCGCGGTACCGGGATGTCCGTCGCAGGTCGGGCTATGGGTGTCGAAGTGATGCGGCTGCCCCGTTACGAACCGGCATCGGTACAACGGCACAGTCCCTTCGATCTGAGTGGTGCTGAGGTATCCGGTGAAACCGTGAAGCGTATTCAGCGCATACCCTTCGCAATTCGCGTCGGTGGAAGTGAAAGGACTGGGATGCTTGCCCGGAACGCTGATGAGGCAGTTGTAGATCGGCCGAGACCCAGGGAAGGAGGTTTTGGAGACGAAGCCGAGCACACCTTCCTGGTTGTACTGCAGTTCCCAGGTATCGGGCAAGAACCAGCCTGAAAAGTGATAGCCCGAGGCATTGCTCTGACTGAAGAAATATCGATTCAGGACCTGCAACTCCACGCCGGGTGGCAGTGCGGCCAGCACCACCTCATTCGTTGACTCCCGTGGCGCGGCGACGGCGCTAGAGCCGAGCGCGCAAAAGCCTAGCAGTGCGGATAAGACGGCGATCTTGGACGAAAAAACCATGTGTTGCTCCTTTCCTTGTTGAGAATGGTCCGGCGCCGACCACTCATTGGTCGAGGCGCGCTACAACATAAAGAACGGTCTTCGCACACACCGCGACAATCGTCTGGAAAAAGTTTGCCTAGTCGGGCCGATCATGCGATCTGCGCAGGATCGTTCCTAACGGCCATAGCGAACCGCTTCTACAACCGAGCCGGAACAACGATTGCGACGCCGTCCGCGGCGACCCGTCGCATGATCGAGCGATAAATCCGGACCTTTGCTCTCTGAAGGAGTTCGGTCAGAACCGGTATTTCACCGTCGCGAGCAGATTGCGTTCGCTGCCGGGGTAATAACCGCTGTGGGCGCGCGAAGCGGCGTAGTCGCGGTCGAACAGATTGTTGGCGTTGAGCGCGTAGCGCCAGGGCCATGCTGGTAGTGCGCGCTGGCGTCGAGCAGGGCGACGACGCCCCCCGGCGCTGGTGTTGGCTTCGTCGTTCCAACGTCGGCCGACGTAGCGAACGCCGACGCCGAAGTCGTTGTCGGCGGTATAGTCCAGCCACAGATGCGTTTTGCTTCGGCACCTGGATCGGCGCATGACCGAGCTCGTTTAGGCTTAGCGCTTTCGATCACTTCCATGTCGAGCCAACTGTAGGAGCCGGTCAGGTTGAGGCCGGGGACGAGTTCGGCCTTGGCTTCGAGTTCGACACCACGGGAACGGATGCGGCCGATCTGGCGGCCCTCGAAGGTCTGTCGATCTTGGGTCACGCCGCCGCGGTCAACAGGATCCGCGAACCCTCGGGCAGAAACTTGATGCGCCTTCGATCTGTTTGCCGCGGCTCGGCCGAAAGACATCGTTGTCGCGGTCCACCCCGCCGGTGGGCGGGAGTGATTCGCCGTAACTGATGTATGGAACCCAACCGTTGCCGACCGGATGATTGAGGCCGGCCCGGCCGCTGAACTGGCGGTCGCTCTGGCGGGTGCGCGCGGCGCCAAGGCGATCCAGTCACCGAGGTGACCCGGTCCTGGCGCGCACTGAGCGTGACCAGCCAACGGTCGGCGACCCGGATCTGGTCCTGCAGGTAGACGCCCAGTTGTTCGCTGTCCTGCCGGTAGCTCAATCCGAGCAGGCCCGGTTCGGCGATCGCCTATCCGTACACCGGCTCCAGCAGATCGATGCTCGGCGCGGGGCCGGAGAAGGATCGGGTCGAATAGTCGATACGGGTCCAATCGAGACGAACAACAGGGTGTTCTCGACGTCGCCGGCGACCACCCTGCCCTGCAGTGACTGTCGGCGGTCCGTTGCCCGACCTGGCCTTCGTCGTAACGCGCGGTGCGGCCGTCGGCGAGCAAGCGCGACTGCATGTGATGCTTGTCGGTGTCGAAGCCGTTGTAGCGCGGATTCTGCCGCAGCGACCAAGCACCGTTGAACCGATGTTCGAACAGATAACCGAGCGAACGCTGCTCCTGCTCGATCCAGCCGTAGCGCGGCTCGCTTTCCTTGACCCGGGTGGGCACGCCGATCGGGCCGACCAGGTAGCCGGTGTCGTCGCCGGTCCCGCTGTCGAGGAATTCGCCGAGCAACGTCAGCGAGGTCGCCTCCGAAGGCCGCTAGCGCAGCGACGGCGCGCGGCGCCGTTCGGATAACGTTTCTGGGTTTCGCTGTCCAGGCCGACGCCGACCAAGCGATAGCTCAGCGTGTCGCCGAGCGCACCGCCCAGATCGACGCCCAATTGCGGGCGATCGAAGCTGCGAGCTGATGTTCCATTTCGCACACCGCGTTGTCGCCCGGCCACTTGCTGACCCGGTTGACCAGGCCACCGGCGTCGCTTTGCCCGAAGGTCACCGAGCCGGGCCGCGCAAGAATTCGACCCGCTCCAGGCCATAGGACTCGGACAGCGAGTAAGCCGGCAACGCCAGGCCATCGCGGAACATCGCATTGGTCGCGCCGAAGCTGCGAATCGACAGCCAGTCAATGCCGCGCGCGTCGTAGCCCCACTTGCCGACCGCGACGCCGGGCGCGTAGCGCACCGCCTCCATGATGGTCCGCACGCCGCGCGTCGAGTTCGTCGCGTCCGATCACCGAGATCGATTGCGGCGTCCCGAGCAAAGGCGTGTCGTCTTGGTGCCGGTCGCCTGCGACGCGCTACATAACCCTGGAACGGACCGTTCGCGGTTTCGGCGTAGGCGGTGCCGTGCACATGACCGTCGGCAGAGCGTGGCCGGTCGCCTCCAGCGCCTCAGCGTAGACGGATCCTGCGCCGGGGCAGAGGCACCCGGCCCGAAGCCCGGACGGCTTCAGAATAGGGAGGTTGCGCGCAGGCGAGCGCGAGAGCGGCGGTCAGCAGGCTCGGCCACAACCGGGTCATGAGGGCCTCTGGAGATTCGGATAGGTAGGCCGGGCCGCCACAATGAGAATAATTCTCACTTCAACGACTCATTGCCCTGGATAGCGGTGCGGTCGGACGCCGGCGTCGAGCCTGCGCCGGGCCGGCTGGCAGACATTCGCGAACAGCGGTGATGGCGGCCTCGGCACCGGGGCCAGACATCGAGTCCGGACCACCCGAGCCGAGTCAGAGTTCTGCCGCCGGCCTCCGTTGGCCAGTCGCGCTCGCTTCGCATCGACGCATTGGACTTGTCCGAAGCCGAGTACCCGGCTTCGCCGAGAAGGCGCCATCGATGAGCCGCGCCTCGGCGTAGCGCGAGGCATCCCCGCCCCGGCTCTCGCCCGGGCGACAGCGCGGTGGTTCGGCTCGCTACGAGCAATCGAGGCACGCAGCCGCTCGTCGCAGGGTCACGCGCCCAGCGCCGGGGCAGGATCGGCCGCCGTTCCGCACAGGACCTGCACGCCTGTCGTAAGCTATTGCGGTCACCGCATCCTGCCCGGATGGCGAAATCGGTAGACGCAGCAGACTTAAAATCTGCCGGCCGTAAGGCCGTGCCGGTTCGATTCCGGCTCCGGGCACCATGACCGAACGCGCGGCGCCGCGGCGCCCGCTTCTATGCGCGAAAGGCCTTGAAAACAAGGCTTTTACTGCGATTCTGGCAACGCCGATCGTCGGTCTCGCCTTAAACCGCCCACCGAGGCCGCCAGGCGATCCCGGCAACAGCACGCGAGCGCCCGCCCCTTGCCGGCGGTTCGCCAATCCCTTGCAAGACTCATAGCGCCGCCCGCCGCGCGAACGCGAGACTCGCAACGACGCATCGAGTTCATCGCGCGAAGTCGATCAAACTCGATCAGTTTCGATGTGCCGCAATCGGCGACGAGACCGTTGCGTTCGGCGGAAGATGCCGCAATGCGTCGTCGCTGTGTCCGCGCGAACGCCGGACGCAAAAAAACGACCAGGTCGCCCTGGTCGTTTTCGAATTGGAGGCCGAGGTCGGAATTGAACCGGCGTACGCGGATTTGCAGTCCGCTGCATAACCACTCTGCCACCCGGCCGGTGACTTGCCACAGCATACTGCCTGCGGCTGCGTCGGCTTGCAATCGCGGCAAGCCTTCGCCTGAAAAAACAAAACCCCGCGGGCGGGGTTTTGTTTCTGAGGATGACTCCGTTACCGGAGGTCCTCTAATTTGGAGCGGGAAACGAGACTCGAACTCGCGACCCCGACCTTGGCAAGGTCGTGCTCTACCAACTGAGCTATTCCCGCTGAAGGAAGCGATATTTTAGGGATCGAAAGAAAAGTGTCAACTACTTTTTTTCGATGCCTGGAAGCGATTCAGTCCCCGATGCGTTCGTTGCCTGCCAAGGCTTCGTTCGCGCCGAACCGATGCGATCAGTTCGTGGGCTTGTTGGCGTCCTCGCGCATTATAGGCCATGCCGCGCGTAAATACGCTAGTCCCGACCACAAAGTCAGCAACGCCGCCGCGGCCAGCAACCATTCGCCGATGCCGAAGATCGGCAAGCCCCACACGCGCTCCTGATAAAGCAGGCAAACCAGCGCGACCATCTGCACGATGGTCTTGATCTTGCCGATCGAGGCCACTTTCACCGCGGCGCGCTGGCCGAGCTCGGCCATCCACTCGCGCAGCGCCGACACCGCGATTTCGCGGCCGACGATGACCGCCGCCCACAAGGTCATCCACACGGTCGGATGTTTCTGCACGATCAGCAGCAGCGCCACCGCGACCATCAGTTTGTCGGCCACCGGGTCCAGAAAGGCGCCGAACGCCGAGTACTGGTCGTAGCGGCGAGCGATCCAGCCGTCGAGCCAGTCGGTGATCGAGGCGAACGCGAAAATGAACGCGGCGGCGAAATTGGTCCACGGATAGTCCAGGAAAAACACCACCACGAGCACCGGGATCAGCACGATCCGGGCCAGAGTCAGCATGGTGGGTATGGTCAACTTCATCCTTCACTCCGCTTGGGATCGGGTGCCGCGGCCGCGGCCCCCTGCTTCTTGCCGCCCGCCGCCGCAGCGGCGACCTTGTTGCCAGCGCCCGTGCCCGCCCCCTCGGCGGGCGTGTCCAGCCCGTGCAAGGCGGCGTAGATGCGCTCGGCCAGGGCTTCGTTGACCCCCTCGACGCGGGCGATCTCCTCGACCCCGGCGGCCTTCAAGCCGCCCAGACCGCCGAAATGCCGCAACAGATTAGCGCGCCGACGCGGCCCGATACCGGGAATGTCTTCCAGCCTACTGCTGTTGCGGGCCTTCTGGCGACGCCCCCGATGGCCGGTGATGGCGAAACGGTGCGCCTCGTCGCGAACCTGCTGGATCAGCTGCAGGGCCGGCGATTCGGCGCCCGGGCGCACGGTCCGGCCGTCCGGGAGCAGCAATTCCTCCTCGCCGGGGCGCCGGGCCGGACCCTTGGCCACGCCGACCAGGATCAGGCCCTCGACCCCGAGCTCGTGGAGCGCGGCGCGGGCCTGGGCCACCTGCCCGGCCCCGCCGTCGATCAGCAGGACGTCCGGCACCACCCCGTTTTCCTCGACCGCGCGCCGGAACCGGCGCGAAATCGCCTGATTCATGGCCGCGTAGTCGTCGCCCTCGACGATGCCGTTGATGTTGTAACGGCGGTACTGGCCGCGCACCGGGCCCTCGGCGTCGAACACCACGCACGAGGCGACGGTGGCCTCGCCCATGGTGTGGCTGATGTCGAAGCACTCGATCCGCGACGGTAGCGACGGCATCCCGAGCAGGTCGCGCAAAGCTTCGGCGCGGGCGAGTTGGGCGGCGTGGCTGGTGAGCTCGGTGCCGAGCGCGAGTTCGGCGTTGCGCCGCGCCATGTCGAGGTAACCGGCGCGTTCGCCGCGCACGTTGCATTTGATCTGGACCCGGCGTTCGCCGGAGCTCGACAGCGCGTGTTCGAGCAGTTCGCGCTCGGGCAGGTCGCGGTCGAGCACGATCTCGCGCGGCGGCGGTTGCTCGGCGTAGTACTGCGAGACGAACGCGGCCAGCACTTCCTCGGGGTTGTCGCTGCCGTTGGTCTTGGGAAAGAACGCGCGCGTGCCGAGGTTGCGGCCGTCGCGGAACGCCAGCAGCAATACGCAGGCCGACACGCCCTGCATCGCCACCGCGAGCACGTCGAGATCGGCGGCGCGGCCATCCACGTACTGGCGCGCCTGCAGAGTGCGGATGCCGGTGATGAGGTCGCGCAGGCGCGCGGCGTCCTCGAAATCCAGGCGCATGCTCGCCTCTTCCATGCTGCGGCCGAGCTCGTCGGTGAGCTCGTCGCTGCGTCCGTCCAGCAACAGCCCGGCGCGGCGCACGCTCTCGGCGTAGTCGCGCGCCGGCACCAGGCCCACGCAGGGCGCGCTGCAACGTCCGATCTGGTGCTGCAGGCAGGGCCGCGAACGGTTGCGGAACACGCTGTCCTCACAACTGCGCAGGCGGAACAGTTTGTGCATCAGATTGAGCGTGTCGCGCACCGCGCCGACGCTGGCATAGGGGCCGAAGTAACGCCCGGGGATCGCGCGCGGACCGCGGTGCATGGCGATGCGCGGCCAGGCCTCCTGGGTCATCAGGACGTAGGGATAGCTCTTGTCGTCGCGCAGCAGCACGTTGTAGCGCGGCTTGAGCGATTTAATCAGCTGGTTTTCGAGGATCAGCGCCTCGGCCTCGGTGCGGGTGACCGTGACCTCCATGCGCACGGTCTGGGCCAGCATCGACATGATGCGGGTCGACTTGGGCGTGGCGTTGAAATAGCTCGATACGCGGTTGCGCAGCGCCCCGGCCTTGCCGACGTAGAGCACGTTGTCGTCGGCGCCGATCATGCGGTAGACGCCCGGCGCGGTGCTCAGATGCTTGACGAAGGCCTTGCCGTCGAACGCCGTCGCTTGGGGGGCGGCCGTCACGAGAGCCTCGCTTGCGGGCGGGCGCGCGCGGACACGGCAACGCGCGCGCCGGCACAGGCGCGGTGGGGGACGTTCGAACGGGCGGGCGCGGTGGCGGGCATCGGCGGATCGGGGAAAGCGGAGCGAAGGGCCGGTTTCTGGATTGGGTTGATTATGCGCGAGCGCAAGGGCCGGAATCGGGCCCTGGACCCGAATGCCCGGCCCGAACCCGACATCGGACTGAATGCGTCGCGAATCGTCGAGTGCGGCCGCTCGGCGCTCGCGGCGGCAAGGCAACGACGGCATTCGGCAAGGCGCGGCCAGGGGCGACGGCCGCACTGCGCCTGCCGCGAGCGCGATCAGCGCAGGCGCAGCTCTTCGCGCAGGCGCGCGATCGCGCCGTCGGCGGCGCGGTCGAGCAACTGGAACACGTGCTCGAACTGGGCCGGCCCGCCGGTGTAGGGATCGGGCACTTCGCCCTCGGTTTCCAGGCCGCACCAATCGAGCAGCAGCGCGCTGCGGGCCTGGGCGCCGCGCGGCGCGCGGGCACGGACATCTCGCAGATTGGCGCGATCGGCGCACAGCAGCCAGTCGAAGTCGCGGTAGTCGGATGCGGCGAGTTGGCGCGCGCGCAGGCCGGAAATATCGATGCCGTGTCCGGCGGCGTTGGCGATCGAACGCCGGTCCGGCGGCTCGCCGACGTGCCAGTCGCCGGTGCCGGCCGAATCGAGCTCGACCCGCCCGGCCACCGACGAGGCGGCGATGCGCGCGCGCAGCACGCCCTCGGCGACCGGCGAGCGGCAGATGTTGCCGAGACAGACGATCAGCAGGCGCATGCTCAGCCGCCCTCGCCCGCCGCGCCCGCCCGGTTGCCGGCCAGGTGCGCTTCGGCGCGGGCGAGGTCTTCGGGGGTGTCGACGCCGGGCGGGAACGGCTCCGGAGTGATGCCCACGGCGATGCGGTAGCCGGCTTCGAGCGCGCGCAGTTGTTCGAGCGACTCGATCTGTTCGAGCCGGCCCGGGCGCAGCTTGGCGAACTTGCGCAGGAAGCCGGCGCGGTAGCCGTAGATGCCGATGTGGCGCAGCCATTCGCCGCCGCCGGGCATGCGCTCGCGGTCGACGGCGAAGGCGTCGCGCGGCCACGGAATCGGCGCCCTGCTGAAATACAGCGCATCGCCGTTGCCGGCGCGCACCAGCTTGACCGCGTTCGGATCGAACAGCACCGCGACCTCGTCGATCGGCGCGGCCAGGGTCGACATCTCGGCGCCGCTGTCGCGCAGCGCGGTCGCGGTGGCGAGGATGCCCGAGGCCGGCGCGAAGGGTTCGTCGCCCTGCAGGTTGACGATCACGGTGTCGTCGCGCCACCCGGCGATGTCGGCGCACTCGGCCAGGCGGTCGGTGCCCGAGGCGTGTGCGGTCGAGGTCATCGCCACCTGCACGCCGCTGTCCTTCAACGCCTGGGCGATGCGCTCGTCGTCGGCCGCGACCCAGACCTCGCGCGCGCCGGCCGCGAGGGCGCGGCGGGCGACGTGCAGCACCAGCGGTTCGCCGGCCAGTTCGCGCAGCGGCTTGCCCGGCAGGCGCGAGGCGGCGTAACGGGCGGGAATGGCGACGACGAAATCCTGGCTCATGTACGCTCCAACGGTCGCGGCAGGCCGCGCGAGAGATTCGATGCGCCGCTTCGCGCGGCGCGGGGCGAGTTTATGTCAGGCCGGCCCAGCTCAGGCCAGCCTAGCTCAAGCCAGCTTGGGGCCGGCCGAGTTAGGTCGGGCCGCTCACGTCAGGCCGGCACGGCGCCTTGGCCTCAGCGCGCGGCGCGCGCCTGCAGTTTGTCGAGCAGCGAGACCCAGAACGCTTCCGGCAATTCGGCGCGGACCGGCACGCTGTAGTGCAGGTCCGAGGCGAACGCGCCCTCGCCCGCCAACGGAATCTTGACCGCGTCTTTTTCGGTCATCAGCACCGGCAGGCGGCTGCCGAACTCGAAATCGGCGGCGCTGTAGCGATGATGATCGGCGAAGGCGTGCGGCACGATGGCGATGCCGAGGCTGCGCAGCATGGCGAAGTAGCGCTCGGGATCGCCGATGCCGGCGACCGCGTGCACGCGCTGGCCCACGAAGGCGTCGAGTCTTAGCGGCCGGCCGCCGAGCAGCGGCAGCGCCTGGTCGGCGACCAGGCGCATCGGCCATTCGCCGAAGCCGGTGGTCGCCGCGGCGCAGTCGCCGCCGAGGTTGGGCATGTTGACCACGCGGAAGTCGCATTCGGCGCCGCGTTCGGGCGGCTCGCGCAACGGTCCGGCCGGCAGCAACTGGCCGTTGCCGTAGCGACGGCGGCCGTCGACGACTTCGATCTCGATGTCGCGGGCGAGCCGGTAATGCTGCAGCCCGTCGTCGCAGACCACGATGTCGCAACCGGCCTCGGCCAGGGCTTTCGCCGCGGCGGCGCGGTCGCGGTCGGCGCGCAGCTTGGCGCCGGTGCGGCGTGCGATCAGCACCGGCTCGTCGCCGCCCACGCGCGGATCGGTGTCGCGCTCGACCCACAGCGGCGTGGCGATGTCGTCGCGGCCGTAACCGCGGCTGGCGACGCCCGGGTTCCAGCCTTCCTGCTTCAAGCGCTGGACCAGGGCGATCGTCAGCGGCGTCTTGCCGGCGCCGCCGGCGGTGATGTTGCCGACCACGATCACCGGCACGCCGGGGTGGCGGCGGCGCTTGAGGCCTTTGCGGTACAGGGTGCGGCGCAGGTCGGTGACTGCGCCGTACAGGCCCGAGAGCAGGCGCGCATGCGCGGGCACCGGGACATCGCCGTACCAATACGCCGGCACGTGCGGCTGCCGATCCGAGGCGCCGCTCATTCGGCTTCCCGGAACTGCATGCGGTGCAGATGCGCGTACAGACCGCCCTGGGCGAGCAATTCGCTGTGGCGGCCGCGCTCGACGATGCGGCCCTGGTCGAGCACCAGCACCTGATCGGCGTGTTCGATCGTCGACAAGCGATGGGCGATGACCAGGGTGGTGCGATCCGGCATCAACCGTTCGAGCGCGTCCTGGACCAGGCGTTCGGATTCGGTGTCGAGCGCGGCGGTGGCTTCGTCGAGGATCAGGATCGGTGCGTCCTTGAGCATTGCGCGCGCGATCGCCAGGCGCTGGCGCTGGCCGCCGGAGAGCTTGCCGCCCTTGGCGCCGATCGGCGTGTTCATGCCTTCCGGCAGGCGCTCGATGAATTCGCTCGCATTGGCGCCGCCGACCGCGCGCTGCAGCGCTTCGGCCTCGCTGTCCTGCAATTCGCCGTAGGCGACATTGGCTGCGACCGTGCCGTCGAACAGCATCACCTGCTGGCCGACGAGCGCGATCTGGCGGCGCAGGTCGGCCAGGCGGTAGTCCTGCACGGGATGGCCGTCGAGCAGGATCTGCCCGGCCTCGGGGTCGTAGAAGCGCGGGATCAGCTTGATCAGGGTCGACTTGCCGCTGCCGGAGCGGCCGACGATAGCGGTGACGGTGCCGGGACGCGCGACGAAGCTGATGTCCGACAGCGCCGGACGGTCCTGGCCCGGATAACGCGCAGTGACCTCGCGGAACTCGACCAGGCCCTGACTGCGCGCGAGTTCGCGGGTGCCTTCGTCGAGCTCGTCGGCGGCGTCGAGCACGTCGAACAAGCGCTCGGCCGAGGCCAGGCCGCGCTGCAGCATGTTCTGCACGTTGGTCAGCTGACGCAGCGCCGGGATCATCGCCATCATCGACATCATCAGAGCGACGAAACCGCCCGCGCTCAGGCGCCCGGCGAAGGCTTCGTGGCTGGCGACCAGCAGCAACAAGGCCAGACCGATCGAGCCCATCAGCTGGACCATGGCCGAGGCGATGCTGCGGGTGGACTCGACCTTGAGGCTGAGGCGCAGGTAGTCGTCGGCGATGGCGCCGTAGCGGGTCAGCTCGGTCGGCTGCGCGCCGTAGACCTTCACTTCCTGCTGGTTCGACAGCGCCTGGTCGGCGGCCAACAGCAACTGCGCACCGCTTTCCTGGATCTTGTGGCTGATGCGGCGATAACGGCGGCCGACCTTGTCCATGACCCAGGCCAGCGGCGGCGCCATCACCGCGACCGCGATGGTGACCTGCCAACTGGTCCAGATCATCACCCCGAGCAAGGCGAGCGCCTGCAGCGATTGCTGGACCATGACCTTGAGCGCATCGACCGCGGCCTGCGCGACCTGGTCGCTGTCGGAGCCGAGCCGCACCAGCATCGACGGCACCGGCTCGGTATCGAAGCGCGAACCCGGCAGGCGCAGGTATTTGCCGAGCACCTTCACGCGCAGGTCGCGGGCGACGCCGCGACCGGACTTGGCCATGTAGTAGTCGGTGAGATAACCGGCCACGCCGCGCAGCACGAACAAGGCGACGATCGCCGCCGGCAGCCAGACCGCCAACGCCGAATTCTTGGCGATGAAGGTCTGGTTGATGATCGGTTCCATGATCTTGGTGAAACCGGCGCCGGCGCCGGCCTCGATCACCATGCCGAGGGCGGCGATCCAGAGCAGTCCGCGGTAGGGCCGCGAGAATTCGAGCAACCGGCGGTAGGTCTGCCAGGGCGATGCGGTGGCTGTCACCGCACCGTCCCCGCGGCGGCCTGCGCGCCCGGTTGCGGCGGCGCGGTCGCGCTCATGATCCGGCGGAACCCGAGCTGGCCGAGCGCGTCGTAGACGGTGACCACGGCCTGGTACGGGGTGCGCGCGTCGGCGCGCAGCATCACGGCGCGGTCGCGGTCGCTGCCGGCGACCTCCGCGATCGTGGTCTTGAGCGATTCGAGATCGTCGCGCAGCACCTCGCGGTCGCCGACGAAGTAACGCCCTTCGGCGTTGACCAGCACGATCAGCGCCTTGCTGGCGTCGCCCGAGGGCTCGCCGGTGGCGCGCGGCAGTTCGAGCTTGAGCACCGAGCGCGCGTCGAAGGTGGCGGTGACGACGAAGAAGATGATCAGGATCAGGATCACGTCGATCAACGGCACCAGGTTGATCTCGGGTTCGTCGTCTGCGCGATGGTCGCGGATGCGCATGCGTCGGGGCCTCAGCCGGCCTGGCCGGCCAGGCGCACCGGCGCGCGCGCCTCATGCTGGCGCGACTCGGGCGTGCCCGGGGTCAGCACGTCTACCAGGGCGATCGCCTCGTGCTCCATCGCCACGATGTACTCGGCGATGCGGCCGCGGAACCAGCGGTGCGCCATCAGCGCCGGGATCGCCACGATCATGCCGGTCGCGGTGCAGATCAGCGCCTTGCCGATGCCGCCGGCGAGTTGGTTGACGTCGCCGATGCCGTGGTCGTTGATGACCATGAACATCTGGATCATACCGACCACGGTGCCGAACAGGCCGAGCAACGGGCCTGCCGCGGAAATCGTGCCGAGTGTGTTCAGGTAGCGCTCCATGCGGTGCACGAGGTGGCGGCCGACGTCCTCGATGCGCTCGCGGATGTCCTCGCGCGGGCGATGGCGGACGTCGAGCGCGGCGGCGAGCAGCTCGCCGAGCGGCGCGGTCGCGCGCAGCGACTCGATGTGGGCCGGGTCGAGCTTGCCGGTCGCGGCCCAGGCGCGTACTTCCTGGCCGAGCTGCGGCGGCAGCACCGCCCTGCGGCGCAGGGTCCAGAGGCGTTCGATGATGATCGCCAGCGCCACCGCCGACAGGATCAACAAGGGAATCATCGGCCAACCGCCGGCCTTGACCAGTTCCAGCACTCGCGAACCTCCGGCCCGTGGCCGACATCAATCTGGCCGATAGGATAGCCCAGCGCCCGCACGCCGGGTCGCATCCCACAGGCGCGGGTGTGTCTGGCGTCGCGTTTCCACGGCGATGCCGCCGGCGCGCAACCCCACCCGCAGGGCGCCGTCGGCGGCGGTATCGCGAGTGGCGGCGCCGGCGCGGC
>NZ_JBPKJP010000035.1:0-38099 GCF_051217035.1 Lysobacter sp. 1R34A | reverse complement strand
CGCGGCGCCGCGGCGGCGTCCGGAACCGCTCGGAACCGGGCGGCGACGGCGCCCGCACAGTGCCAGCGGCGGCGTCGAGCCGCGTTCCGGCCGCGCTCGAGCCGCATCGGAGCGGGTTCGAGCCGCATCGGGCGCCTCAGGCGTGCGCTGATCCTCGTTCCGCGGTCGTGGCGGATTGTCGGGCGCTTAACGCTTCCGCTACACTTCCCCGTCTTTTGAGCCGCCAGCCTTCCGCCAGTGGTATGTGGTCGCCTTTGGCGCCAGACGGTGCGGCGTAACTTCGAATTGCAGCTTTGCGGAGTGCCGGATGGCCAACCAAGGGGTCAACGATCCTATCAACACGGGCCGACGTCGGTTCCTGACGGCGACCACAGCAGTGGTCGGTGCCGTGGGCGCCGGCTTTGCCGCGGTGCCTTTCATCAAGTCCTGGAACCCCAGCGCGCGCGCCAAGCTCGCCGGCGCTCCGGTGACCGCCGATATCAGCGCCCTCACCGAAGGCCAGCGCCTGGTCATGGAATGGCGCGGTCAGCCGATCTGGATCGTCAAGCGCTCCAAGGCGGTTCTCGACATCCTGCCGACGCTCGACGGGCGCCTGCGCGATCCCAAGTCCGAGAACCCCGACCAGCAGCCGGCCTACGTGCGCGAGAAGAGCCCGGAACTGCGCTCGCTCAAGCCCGAGATCTCGGTGCTGGTGGGCCTGTGCACCCACCTGGGCTGCTCGCCGGAAATGAAGGCCGAGATCCGGCCCGAAGCGTTCGACCCGGAATGGAAGGGCGGCTACTTCTGCCCCTGCCACAAGTCGCGCTTCGACATGGCCGGTCGCGTGTTCGAGGGCGTGCCGGCCCCGACCAACCTGCTGGTGCCTCCGCACTACTACGAAAACGACAACACCATCGTCATCGGTGTTGATCCGAAGGGAGCGGCGTAAGTCATGTCCAACGTCATTACCCGCACCGCCAACAACGTCTTCGATTGGGTCACCGCTCGCGCGCCCGGCATGATGCCGTTCTATCGCAAGCACATGACCGAGTACTACGCGCCGAAGAACTTCAACCTCTGGTACTACTTCGGCTCGCTCGCGCTGCTGGTGCTGGTCAACCAGATCGTCACCGGCATCTTCCTGACGATGCACTTCAAGCCGTCCGCGGCCGAAGCGTTCTCGTCGGTCGAATACATCATGCGCGACGTGGAGTGGGGCTGGCTGATCCGCTACATGCACAGCACCGGCGCATCGCTGTTCTTCATCGTCGTCTACCTGCACATGTTCCGAGGCCTGCTGTACGGCTCGTACCAGAAGCCGCGCGAGCTGGTGTGGATCCTCGGCATGCTGATCTACCTGGTGCTGATGGCCGAAGCCTTCATGGGCTACGTGCTGCCGTGGGGCCAGATGTCGTTCTGGGGCGCCAAGGTCATCATCTCGCTGTTCGGCGCGATCCCGGTGATCGGCAACGGCCTGACCGAGTGGATCATGGGCGACTACCTGCCCGGCGACGCCACCCTCAACCGCTTCTTCGCCCTGCACGTGATCGCGCTGCCGCTGGTGCTGCTGCTGCTGGTCGTGCTGCACCTGGGCGCGCTGCACGAGGTGGGTTCCAACAACCCCGACGGCGTCGACATCAAGAAGGGCCCGAAGGGCAACCGCTGGGATGCCAGCAAGCCGCTCGACAGCATCCCGTTCCACCCGTACTACACGGTCAAGGACCTGGTGGGCGTCGGCTTCTTCCTGATCATCGCCGCGTTCATCATCTTCTTCGCTCCGGCGTTCGGCGGCTGGTTCCTCGAGCACGACAACTTCAGCGAAGCCAATCGCCTGGTCACGCCGGAGCACATCAAGCCGGTCTGGTACTACACGCCGTACTACGCGATGTTGCGGGTGATCCCGCACAAGCTGTCGGGCGTGCTGGTGATGTTCGGCGCGATCGCGGTGCTGTTCCTGGTGCCGTGGCTGGACCGCAGCAAGGTCAAGTCGGTCCGCTTCCGCGGCTGGATGAGCAAGCTCGCGCTGGCGGTGCTGGCGGTGTGCTTCCTGTGGCTCGGCAAGATCGGCGCCGGTCCCGGCACCGACCCGGTCGAGACCATCGTCGGCCGCGTGCTGACCTTCCTGTACTTCGCCTTCTTCATCACCATGCCGCTGTGGACCAAGCTCGACAAGACCAAGCCGGTGCCGGAACGGGTGAAGATGCATGACTAACCTGAGCTCGATTGATCACAGCCGGCCCTTCCATAAGATGCGTATCGTGAAGAAGCTCGCCACCTTTGCCGCCGGCCTGCTCGTGTCGGCGACCGCCTTCGCCTCCGGCGGCGGCGACCTGATGCAGTCGGGTACCGACCTCAACGACCGCGCGTCGTTGCAGCGCGGCGCCCAGCTGTACATGAACTACTGCTCGGGCTGTCATTCGCTGAAGTACCTGCGCTACTCGCGCATCGCCGAGGACCTGGGCCTGACCGAAGCGGAGGTCATGAACAACCTCAACTTCACCGGCGCCAAGTTCGGCGAGCAGATCCAGGTCAACATGACCGCCGAGCACGCCAACCAGTGGTTCGGCAAGATGCCGCCGGACCTCAGCGTGATCTCGCGCGTGCGCGGCAGCGATTGGATCTACACCTACCTGAACTCGTTCTACCTCGACGAGACCCGTCCGCTGGGCTGGAACAACAAGTTGTTCCCGAACGCCTCGATGCCGAACCCGCTGTGGCAGCTGCAGGGTCTGCAGCACGCCGAGTACGGCGAACTCGACAAGGCCACCGGCGAACGTCCGGTGCACGCCCTCAAGATCGCCCAGCCCGGCACGCTCGACGCCGAAGGCTTCAAGACGGCGGCGCGCGATATCACCACATTCCTCGAGTACGCCGGCGAACCGGCCGCGCTCAAGCGCCAGAGTCTGGGCGTTTGGGTGATCCTGTTCCTGGCGTTGTTCACCCTGATCGCGTATCTGTTGAAGACCGAGTACTGGCGCGACGTGGAACATTGATCCGATCCCCGCAGGGAGGCCCGCGCCGCTGAGGCGCGGGCTAGCGCACGACGGCGGCAGGAGCCGGCGTCGCGCGCATGGGGTAGGGGGCAGGCTCGAGGCCGTGACGACTTTCCACAGCGGGTGGAGGGCGTCTTGCGACCGGCGGATTCCGGTAGCTGGAGAGGTCGATGATGGCGGCGAGCCCCCGTATGCGTAATGCCCTGACTCTGTTTTCGTCCACCGACTGCGTGCTGTGCCACCGGGTCCGGCTGGTGCTGGCGGCGAAAGGCGTCACCTACGACCTGATACCGGTCGACCCGCAGAACCCGCCCGAAGACCTGGTCGACCTCAACCCGTACCACTCCGTGCCGACCCTGGTCGAGCGCGACCTGGTCCTGTACGCGGCCAGCGTGGTCAGCGAATACCTCGACGAGCGCTATCCGCACCCGCCGCTGATGCCGGTCGACCCCTTGTCGCGGGCGCGCCTGCGCCTGGCGATGCTGCGCCTCGAACACGACTGGGTGCCGCAGGTGCAGGCCATCCAGATGGGCAACAAGGCCCAGGCCGAAGCCGCGCGCAAGCGCCTGAAGGAACTGCTGACCGCCTCGGTGCCGCTGTTCAAGGCCAGCAAGTTCTTCCTGAACCCCGAAATGAGCCTGGCCGACTGCGCCATGGCGCCGATCATCTGGCGCCTGCCCTCGCTCGACGTGCCGATGCCGAAGGACGGCAAGGCGATCGAGGACTACGGCAACCGCATCTTCCGCAACCCGGGTTTCACCCGCAGCCTGACCGACCAGGAACGCAAGCTGCGCGACATGCCGACCTGAGCCCGGCGCGGCGGCGAGACCGGGCCGCGCCCGAGGCTGCGGCGCGCCGGACTCGCGACGGACGGGGCCGTATCGCACGGGCCGGCCTCGTCGTTCACCTCGCCATGACGCTAAAATGTGCGCATGACCGAAAGCAGTGCTCCGATGACCAGCCACCGCCCCTACCTGTTGCGGGCGTTGTACGAGTGGATCGCCGACAACGGCATGACCCCGCACCTGCTGGTCGACGCGACGCGTCCGTCGGTGCAGGTGCCGGCGCACGCGGTCAAGGACGGCAAGATCGTCCTCAACGTCGCCGCGCGCGCGGTCTCGCACCTGGAGATGGGCAACGACCTGATCCGTTTCAGCGCGCGCTTCGGCGGCGTCAGCCATCCGGTCTCGGTGCCGGTAGGCGCGGTGCTGGCGATCTATGCGCGCGAAACCGGGCAGGGCATGGCCCTGCCGGAGGACGTCGGCATGGAAGAGTCGGCGCTCGACGAGGGCCAGGACGAGGCCGATACGGCGCCGCCGATGCTGAGCTCGGTGCCGAACGACCCGGCGCCGGAAGGCGACGACGACGGCGGCCCGCAGACTCCGAGCCCGCGTCGCGGCGGGCATCTGCGCATCGTCAAGTAAACCGGTTTCTCGGGCAGGAGCGGCGCAAGCCGCGACTGCGCCGATTCGAAAACCGGCGCAGCATCAATTGACCGGTGAACTCGTCATCCCTGCAGGCCATGGCGGTATCGCCGTGGACGAGGCCTCGCGGTCGCGGCTCGCGCCGCTCCTACCCTCCGAATCGTCGTGGTCGGGCCGCTCAATGCAGCTGCGTCGGCGCGCGCGTCACCGGGCCGCTGAAGGCGATCAGGCGTTCGCCGCGCAGGATCAGGCGGCCGACGTGGCGGTCTTCGCCGTCGATCGAATAATCGAAGCGGAAGGTGCGCTCGAACCCGAGCCAGCCGCTCTCGTGGCGGATCAGCTTCAGGCCGATCGCGTGCACGCTCTGGTCCAGCCACTGCACGCCGGCCTTGAGGCAGGCGTCGCGCCCGACCGCCTCGGCGCGCTCGGCGGCGGCGCGCCCGGCGCTCCAGAACGAGAACGCGGCGGCGCCGAAGATCATCAACAGGATCAGGGTAGGCATGACAGGGTTCTGGCGACGATCGGGCGCAAAGCCAAGGGGGTCAGCCCGGCGGCGGCCCGAGTTTCAGCGAAAGATCGATGGCGCGCACATGTTTGGTCAGCGCGCCGATGGAAATGCAGTCCACGCCGTCTTCGGCGATCGCGCGCAGGCCGGCCAGGTCGACGCCGCCGGAGACTTCCAGCGGAATGCGTCCTTGGTACGGGGCGTCGCGGGCGATGCGCACGGCTTCGCGCCGGGTCGGCGCGTCGAAGTCGTCGATCAGGATGCGGTCGCAGCCGGCGTCGAGCGCCTCGCGCAACTGCTCCAGAGATTCGACTTCGACGATCAGCGGCAGCTGCGGGTGCCTGGCGCGGGCGCCGGCGATCGCCGCGCCGATCGAGCCGGCCGCGCGGACGTGGTTTTCCTTGAGCATGACCGTGTCGTACAGGCCGATGCGGTGGTTGGTCCCGCCGCCGACGCGCACCGCGTATTTCTGCGCCAGGCGCAGGCCGGGCAGGGTCTTGCGGGTGTCGAGGATGCGGGTGCCGGTGCCGCGCACCGCCTCGACGTAGCTCGCGGTGACCGTGGCGGTGCCCGACAGGGTCTGCATGAAATTGAGCGAGGCGCGCTCGGCGCTGACCAGGGCGCGGGCGCGGCCGTGCAGCAGGGCGAGCACCGTGCCTTTGCCGACCCGGTCGCCTTCGGCCACGCGCCAGTCGATGCGCACGTCGGGGTCGAGGGCGCGATGGCAGGCCTCGAACCAGGGGCGGCCGCAGACGACGGCGTCTTCCTTGCACAGCAGATAGGCGCTGTCGGCGATGTCGGGCAACAGGTCGGCGGTGACGTCGCCGCTGCCGAGGTCCTCGGCCAGGGCGTCGGCGACGTCGGCCTCGATTTCGGCGGCCGGCGGCGGGCTGAGGTCGCGGGCGGGCGCGCTCATGCGGCCGGGAAGCCTTCGACCTGGGCCGCGGCGATGGCGTTTTCGGCGTCGAGCAGCGGAATGCCGTCGTCGACGATGTAGACGATCTTGCGGTCGCGGGTCACCAGGGCCTCGCGCAGCGGCTCGGACTGGGCGTCGCCGCTGCCGCGGACGATGCCGCCGGCGCCGATGGCGGCGTTCAGGGCCTGCAGGCCGCGGCTCTCCAGGGGGAGCAGGGGCTGGCGCGTGGAGGGGCAGACGAGCAGGTCGAGCAGTTTGCGATCCATACGGTGCGGTGCCGATACGACGGGACAGGGCGTTAGAATACGTCTTTGCGCCAAGGCACGCCCCATGTCTCCAGCTTCCGCAACGCCCGTCACCCCTCCTGCGCTCGTCGGCATCGTCATGGGCTCGCGCTCTGACTGGGAAACGATGCAGCACGCTGCCGCCAAGCTGGAAGCGCTCGGCGTTCCGCACGAGGTCCGGGTGGTATCGGCGCACCGCACGCCCGACGTGTTGTTCGAGTACGCCGATACGGCGGCGGCGCGCGGCCTGCGCGCGATCATCGCCGGCGCCGGCGGCGCGGCGCATCTGCCGGGCATGCTGGCGGCCAAGACCGCGGTGCCGGTGCTCGGCGTGCCGGTGCAGTCCAAGGCCCTCAACGGCATGGATTCGCTGCTGTCGATCGTGCAGATGCCGGCCGGCATTCCGGTGGCGACCTTCGCCATCGGCAACGCCGGCGCCGCCAACGCGGCCCTGTTCGCCGCGGCGTTGCTGTCGCCCGAGTACCCGGCGATCGGCGCGGCGCTGAGCGCGTTCCGCGCCCGCCAGACCGACGACGTGCTCGCCAACGACGATCCGCGCCGATGACCACCGTCGGCATTCTCGGCGGCGGGCAACTGGCCCGCATGCTCGCGCTGTCCGGCGCGCCCCTGGGCTTGCGCTTCCTGGTGCTCGACAGCGCCTCCGACGCCTGTGCCGGCCAGTTCGCGCCGATGGTGGTCGGCGATTACACCGACCAGCCCGCGCTCGACGAATTCGCCTCGAAGATCGATGTCGCCACCTTCGATTTCGAGAACGTGCCGGCCGAATCCGCGCACTGGCTGGCCGAACGCCGGCCGGTGTTCCCGAGCCCGCGCGCGCTCGCCGTCGCCCAGGACCGCCTGGCCGAAAAGACCCTGTTCCGCGAGCTCGACATCCCCGTGCCGGATTTCGCCGCGATCGATACCCGCGCCGCGCTCGACGAGGCGATCGCGACCATCGGCACGCCGTGCATCCTCAAGACCCGGCGCCTGGGTTACGACGGCAAAGGGCAGTTCCGGATCAAGACGCCGGCCGATGCCGACGCCGCCTGGGCCGCGCTCGGCCCGCAGGCCGACAAAGTCGGGCTGATTCTCGAAGGGTTCGTGCGTTTCGAGCGCGAGTTGTCGGTGGTCGCGGTGCGCGGCCGCGACGGCGAATTCCGTGCCTGGCCGATCACCGAAAACTGGCATGTCGATGGCGTGCTGTCGGCCAGCCTGGCGCCGGCGCGCACCGACGAGGCGCTTGCCGCGACCGCGATCTCGTACGCGCGCAAGCTCGCCGAGGCGCTCGACTATGTCGGCGTGTTCGCGCTCGAGCTGTTCTGCCGCGACGGCGCGCTGCTCGCCAACGAATTGGCGCCGCGCGTGCACAACTCCGGGCACTGGACCATCGAAGGCAGCGAGACCTCGCAGTTCCAGAATCACCTGCGCGCGGTGCTCGGCCTGCCCTTGGGCGATACCCGCATGCTCGGCGTGGCCTGCATGCTCAACTGGATCGGCGCCATGCCCGAGGCCGGCCCGGTGCTCGGCGAAGCCGGCGGCCATTGGCACGATTACGGCAAGTCCTCGCGAGAGGGCCGCAAGGTCGGCCACGCGACCCTGCGCGCCGACACCGCCGCCGAACTCGCCCAAGCCTTGCAGCGGGTCGGCGAGGCGCTCGGGCGGCAGGACCAGGTGGCGCCGGTGATCGAGCGGCTGGCCTGAGCGCCTAGTCTCAAGCGGGCCCGGTCCGGGCGAACCAACGAAAACGGCCGGGTTTCCCCGGCCGTTTGGGTATCGCGATGAGGCTTGCGCTTACTCCAGGCCCGCTTACTTCAGGTTCGAAGCGACGAAGTCCCAGTTGACCAGGTTCCAGAACGCCTCGACGTACTTCGGACGGGCGTTGCGGTAGTCGATGTAGTAGGCGTGTTCCCAGACGTCGCAGGTCAGCAGGGCGGTGTCTTCGCCGGTCAGCGGAGTTGCTGCGTTGGGCGTGCTGACCAGGGCCAGCGAGCCGTCCGGACGCTGCACCAGCCAGCCCCAGCCGGAGCCGAAGGTGCCGACGGCGGTCTTGGTGAACTCTTCCTTGAATTTGGCGAAATCGCCGAAGGCCTTGTTGATCAGCTCGGCCAGCTTGCCGGTCGGCTCGCCGCCGCCCTTGGGGGACAGGCAGTTCCAGTAGAAGGTGTGGTTCCAGATCTGCGCGGCGTTGTTGAACATGCCGCCCTGCGACTTCTTGATGATCTCTTCCAGCGACAGCGAGGCGAACTCGGTGCCCTCGATCATCTTGTTGAGATTGTCGACGTAGGCCTTGTGGTGCTTGCCGTAATGGAAGTCGATGGTCTCGGCGGAGATGGTGGGCTCGAGCGCGGTGCGGTCGTAGGGCAGGGCGGGCAATTCGATGGCCATTGGCGGGCTCCTTGCAGAATTCGGGGGGCTGGCTAGCAGGGACGCCGCCGGCGGCAGTCCGTTCCGGGCCGAAACCTGGCCGGAAAGGACGCGTCGGCGGCGCCGTGTAGGCTTACAATTCATATTCTATCCCCACGTTTCGTTGCTGAACCGTCAAAGTCGGCAACAAACCATCGCAGGAGCAGTACCCATGTCCGTTATGGAACGGATCCAGGCCGAAGTCGAAGCCCACCCGATCGTGTTGTTCATGAAGGGCACCGCGCAGTTCCCGATGTGCGGGTTCTCCAGCCGCGCCGTGCAGGCGCTCAAGGCCGCCGGCGCGACCGCGCTGCATACGGTCAATGTGCTCGAAGACCCGGAAGTGCGCGCCAATCTGCCGCGTTATTCCAACTGGCCGACCTTCCCGCAGCTCTTCATCCACGGCGAGCTGATCGGCGGTTGCGACATCACCATGGAGCTGTACGAGTCCGGCGAGCTGGCGCGCATGATCAGCGAGACCCAGGCGCAGTGAGTTCGACGGCAGCCACGACGGCGACGACGCAGCCGGCCCTGGCCGGCCGCGTCGTGCTGGTGACCGGGGCGGCCGGCGGACTCGGCGCGGCCGCGGCCGCCGCCTGCGCGAGCGCGGGGGCGACCCTGGTGCTGCTCGGGCGCAAGCTGCCGAAGTTGAACCGGGTCTACGACGCGGTCGCCCAGCTCGGCCCGGAGCCCCTGTTGTATCCGCTCGACCTGGAAGGCGCCCAGCCCGACGACTACGCCGAGATGGCCGCGCGCATCGAAAGCGAGCTCGGCCGCCTCGACGGCGTACTGCATTGCGCCGCCGATTTCCCCGGCCTGACCCCGCTGGCGCAGACCGACCCGGCCGCGTTCGCGCGCGCCGTGCACGTCAACCTGACCGCGCCCTGGTGGCTGTCGCAGGCCTGCCTGCCGCTGATGGCCAAGTCGGCCGACGCGGCGCTGGTGTTCGCGCTCGACGACCCGCAACGGGTCGGCCAGGCCTATTGGGGCGGCTACGGCGCCGCCCAGCACGGCTTGGCCGCGCTGGTCGGCATGCTGCATGCCGAGCTGGCCAATTCGAGCATCCGCGTCAGCGGCCTGCGTCCGGGGCCGATGCGCACCGGGCTGCGTTCGCGCGCCTATGTCGAAGACAGCGACCGCAGCGCCCGCGACCCCGCCGCCTATGCCCCGGCCTGCGTGACCTTGCTGGCGCCGGAAGGCGCCGTGCATCGCGGCCAGGTGTGGGCACCGGCGCCATGACGGCTGCCCGCCCATGACGATCGCCTCGGCCGCGCTGCTGCTGTTCATCATTCTCGACCCGCTCGGGAACATCCCGGTGTTCCTGAGCCTGCTGCGCGGGCTGCCGCCCAAGCGCCAGCGGATCGTGCTCGCGCGTGAGCTGCTGATCGCGCTCGGCGTGCTGATGCTGTTCCTGTGGGGCGGCAAATACGCCCTGGAGTTGATGCACCTGCGCCAGGAGTCGGTCTCGATCGCCGGCGGCATCGTCCTGTTCCTGATCGGCATCCGCATGATCTTCCCGCCGCCGGAAGGGCTGATGGGCGAGCTGCCCGACGGCGAGCCCTTCATCGTGCCGATGGCGATCCCGCTGGTGGCCGGCCCCTCGGGCATGGCCGCGGTGATGCTGATGGGCAGCAATGACCCCTCGCGCCTGACCGACTGGAGCCTGGCGCTGCTGATCGCCTGGGGCGCGACCGCCGCGATCCTGTTCTCGGCCACCTTGCTGTACAAGCTGCTCGGCCGCCGCGCCCTGATCGCGATCGAGCGCCTGATGGGCATGCTGCTGGTGGCGATTTCGGTGCAGATGGTCCTCGATGGCCTGGGGACTTATTTGCAGATTTCGCCGCCCTGAGGGCTGGACTTGGTAGTCCGAGTAGTGAGTAACGAGTGACAAGGCGGGGCTAGACAGCTGCCAGGCGGACCTGCCCGGGTTGAGGGACTGCCCTAGGGGCGCGCCCCGCCTCCCTGCCGACAGATTCCAACTCTTTCCTGGTTTTTCTCACCTCTCGTTCCCCCTTCTCCCAGTCTGCGCGGAAGTTTGCCGGACGTGCCCGTTCAGCTTTGACCCCGGTCACCGTGTGACAAGCCATGAACGGCGTCACGTCTCTGTCACACCTCCCCCCTAGCCTGTTAAACTGCTGTTAACCCAGCGGCCACGCGCCGTTTGGGTAGGGGCTAGCCAACCACTTAGAGCACGGCAGCGGCGCAGAGCCGCGCCTGCTCGACTCCGCCACGCATTCCACATCCCGAGGTCACCGTAATGACTCATCCGAACCGCGTCCGGTTGTCCAAGCTCACGCTTGGCCTGCTTGCCGTTCTCGCCACCGCGCCGGTCTTCGCGCAGAGCACTTCCGCAGGCCTCGCCGGCCGCGTCCTCGGCGCCGACGGCCAGCCGGTCGCGGGTGCCGAAGTCACCATCACCCACTCCGAGTCGGGCACGGTCAGCCGCGCCACGACCGGCGCCGACGGCCGCTACAACGCGCGCGGTCTGCGCGTCGGCGGTCCGTACACGGTCGTCATCAACAAGGAAGGCTCCGGCACCGCCAGCCAGGACGGCGTGTTCCTGAACCTGGACAAGGTCAACGAAGTCGACGTCGCATTGAACAACCAGGTCACGACCCTGGATGCCGTGCAGGCCGTCGCCGCCCTCGGTTCGGAAGTGTTCTCTTCCAACAAGATGGGCGCCGGCTCGATCCTCACCCGCGATCAGCTGGAGTCGATGCCGACGATCAACCGCAACCTGCAGGACTTCGTCCGCCTCGACCCGCGCGTCGTCGTCACCGACAAGTCGCGCAACGAAATCTCGGTCGGCGGCCAGAACCCGCGCTACAACGTGATCCGCGTCGACGGCATCAGCACCAACGACTCGTTCGGTCTCGGCGGCAACGGCCTGCCGACCCCGCGCCAGCCGTTCTCGATGGACGTGATCGACGAAGTGGCCGTTGACGTCGCCAACTACGACGTCACCATCTCCGGCGGCACCGGCGGCGTGATCAATGCCGTCACCAAGTCGGGCACCAACGAGTTCCACGGTTCGGTCTACGGCGTTTACCGCGACAACGACTGGTCGGGCAAGAACCAGAACGACGTGCGCCCGCAGCTGTTCGACAGCGAAAGCACCTTCGGCGCCACCTTCGGCGGCCCTCTGGTCAAGGACCGTCTGTTCTTCTTCGCCAACTACGAGAAGTACACGGGCAAGGAAGTGTTCACCGGCAACTCCAGCTTCGGTCCTGCGGGCTCGGGCGCCAACAACATCGTCAACATCACCCAGGCGCAGATCGACGAGGTCATCTCGGCTTCGCAGACCCTGTACGGCTTCGACCCGGGCAGCCTGGCGCTGCCGGCGCTGGATACCGATACCGAAGAGTACGGCATCAAGTTCGACTGGAACATCAGCGACAAGCACCGCGCCAACTTCCGCTACGCCAAGAGTGAGCAGAGCACCGCGTTCCTGCAGGGCTTCGGCACCAATTCGCTGGCGCTGAACTCCTACCACTATGTCAACGACTTCGAGTTCAAGACCTACACGGCGCAGTTGTTCAGCGACTGGACCGACGTCTTCTCGACCGAAGCCAAGGTCTCGTACCGCGACTACTCGGCCGTGCGCAGCCCGCGCTTCGACCTGCCGGCGATCGCCGTGCGCTTCGGCAGCAACACGCTGAATCTGGGCACCGAAGAGAACACCCACGTCAACGTCCTCGAGACCAAGACCTGGAACGGTTTCTTCGCCGGTAATCTGTTCCTCGGCGACCACACCGTCAAGTTCGGCGTCGACTACGAGTCCAACGAGGTCTACAACCTGTTCGGCCGCCGCGTCAACGGCGTGTACACCTTCAACAGCGTCGCCGACTACCGTGCCGGCCGCTCCAGCCGCTACCAGCTGTTCTATCCGCGCGGCGGCGACCTCGACAACATGGCGGCGACCTTCACCCAGAAGAACGTCGGCGTGTTCCTGCAGGACACCTGGGCGGTCAACGACAAGCTGAGCCTGACCTTTGGTCTGCGCTACGACCGCGCCATGGTCGACGACCGTCCGGTCTTCAACCCGGCTGCCTCGGCCTTGTTCGGCACGCGCAACGACAACAACATCGACGGCACCGACCTGATCGCGCCGCGCTTCGGCTTCAACTACACCTTCGACAGCGAGCGCCCGACCCAGCTGCGCGGCGGTATCGGCCTGTTCCGCGGCGGCACCCCGACCGTGTGGCTCGCCAATCCGTATTCGAACAACGGCGTGTCGTACACCGACTACGTGTTCACCAACGGCATCAACGGCTTCAGCCCGAACCCGGACGCTCAGCTCGGCCTGGTCAACGCCGCCGGCGGCGCCGCCGGTGCGACCCAGTCGGTCGACTTCATCGAAAAGGACATGAGCCTGCCGTCGGTGTGGAAGGCCAACCTGGCGTTCGATACCGAGCTGCCGTGGTACGGCATCGTCGCCGCCGCCGAAGCGGTGGTGACCTCGGTCAACGACGCGCTGTACTACCAGCAGCTCAACCTGGGCGGCGTCACCAAGGTCGGCCAGGACGGCCGCAACATCTATTGGGACCCGAACGGCCTGGCCGCGGCCAGCTGGAACGCCGACGGCACCGCCTGCCTGCGCGAAACCGGCCTGAACGGTTCGGCCTGCACCAACAGCCGCACCAATGCCCGCGCCCTGCGTGCGACCGCGTATAACGACGCGATCATCGCCCGCCAGACCGGCAAGGGCGAAAGCCAGCAGTTCACCCTGTCGTTGAACAAGCCGTTCAACAACAGCGACTGGAGCTGGAGCGTCGCCTACACCTACACCCACGCCGACGAAGTCAGCCCGCTGACCAGCTCGACCTCGAGCTCGCAGCTCGGCAACGTCGCGGTGTTCCAGGCCAACGAAGAAGTTAGCGCGCGTTCCAGCTACGAAGTCCGCGACCGCTTCACCGCTTCGCTGAACTGGAAGCACGCCTTCTTCGGCGACAACAACACGATCGTCTCGCTGTTCTACGAAGGCCGTTCGGGCCGCCCGTACAGCTATGCGTTCGACAACGACGCCAACGGCGACGGCCGCTTCAACGACCTGATGTACATCCCGAAGGGCCCGGGCGACGTGCTGTTCCGCAACGCCGCCGAAGAGGCCGCGTTCTGGCAGTTCTACAACAGCGACGAGTACCTGCGCAGCCACGGTGGCCAGGTCGCTCAGCGCAACGCGGTGCGCGGCAAGTGGGTCAACCAGTTCGACCTGCACATCGCCCAGGAATTCCCGGGCTTCTGGGAAGGCCACAAGGCTGAGCTCGCGCTCGACATCCTCAACGTCGGCAACCTGTTGAACAAGGATTGGGGACAGATCGAAGAAGTCGCGTTCCCGGGCATGCGCGGTATCGTCGATTACGGCGGTATCGACCCGGCGACCGGCAAGTACATCTACCGCTTCACCAAGCCCGATCCGGAACAGATCTACGACGAGAAGGGCATCTCGCGCTGGGCGGCTCAGCTGAGCTTCCACTACCGCTTCTGATTCTTGCGGTATCTGGCGACAACGGAACGGCCGGGGGCGACCCCGGCCGTTTCTTTTTTATGGGGCCGCTGCATACGTGGCCGGGCAGGGTGGGGCGGCACGGCCGCGGACCGGTCCGGCGGCGGGCGGCCGCCGCAGCCCAACGCCGAACTGCTAGAGTCCTGTCCCACTAATCGATGAAAACAGCAGAGAAAAACGCAATGACCGCACCCCCCATAGCGGCCGTCCTGCCGACGGTCAACGCCCGCATCTATCCCAAGGGCGGGCTCGATGTCCTGTCCCGCGACGAAGTGGCGCGCCTGCGCGACGCCTCGACCGGCATGCACGACCTGCTGCGCCGCTGCGCCCTGGCCGTGCTGACCAGCGGCAGCGCCTCCGACGACCCACGCGCCGCGCGCGAGCTGTATCCCGATTTCGATATCGAAGTGCACCAGCAGGACCGCGGCGTGCGCATCGACCTGCGCCACGCGCCGGCGATGGCCTTCGTCGACGGCGAGATCATCCGCGGCGTCGCCGAATTGCTGTTTGCGGTGGTCCGCGACCTGGCCTATACCGCGATGGAGCTCGACAAGGGCGGCGGCCGCGACCTCGACAGCAGCGAGGGCCTCACCGATTCGGTGTTCGGGCTGCTGCGCAACGCGCGCATCCTGCACCCGGCCGATCCGAACCTGGTCGTGTGCTGGGGCGGCCACTCGATCTCGCGCGACGAATACATCTACACCAAGCAGGTCGGCTACGAGCTCGGCCTGCGCGGCCTGGACATCTGCACTGGCTGCGGCCCGGGCGCGATGAAGGGACCGATGAAGGGCGCGACCATCGCCCACGCCAAGCAGCGCAAGCGCCGCGTGCGCTACATCGGCATCACCGAGCCGGGCATCATCGCCGCCGAGTCGCCGAACCCGATCGTCAACCACCTGGTGATCATGCCGGACATCGAGAAGCGCCTGGAGGCCTTCGTCCGCATGGGCCACGGCATCATCGTGTTCCCGGGCGGCGTCGGCACGGCCGAGGAAATCCTGTACCTGCTGGGCATCTTGCTGCGCGAGGAAAACGCCGGGCTGCCGTTCCCGCTGATCCTGACCGGCCCGACCGCCTCGGCGCCGTATTTCGAGCAGATCGACCGTTTCCTGCGCCTGACCCTGGGCGAGGCGGCGACCTCGCGCTACGAGATCATCGTCGGCGATCCCGAGCACGTGGCCAAGCGCATGGCCGCGGGCATCCGCCGGGTCCGCGAGAACCGCATCGAGCACAAGGATTCGTTCTTCTTCAACTGGTCGATCGACATCCCGCTGACCTTCCAAAAGCCGTTCATCCCGACCCACGAGGCGATGGCGGCGCTGGACCTGCACCACGGCCGCAAGCCGCACGAATTGGCGGCCGACCTGCGCCGGGCGTTCTCGGGCATCGTCGCCGGCAACGTCAAGGAAGACGGCATGCGCCGGATCGAGGAATTCGGTCCGTTCGAGATCCACGGCGACCCGGACATGATGCAGTCGCTGGACGCCCTGCTGCGGGCCTTCGTCGAGCAGCGCCGGATGAAGATCGCCGGCGAATACCGCCCCTGCTACCGCGTCGTGACCTGAGCGAATTTCGCGCCGAAGTGTTGACGAAGGGCGGGGCATTGAGCATCATATGCAGCCCCGCCCGAATAGCTCAGCCGGTTAGAGCACTTGACTGTTAATCAGGGGGTCGTTGGTTCGAGTCCAACTTCGGGCGCCAAATACCGGAAGGCCTCGCAGAAATGCGAGGCCTTTTTTGTTGTCCTGCTTTTCCGTGCGTTCTCCGGGAGGCCGGGGCGTTCGGCGAATCCGCCGACGCGTGCAGCGTAGCCATGGTTGTCCCGCGACGATCGCGGCCGCAACGAACGTGAATGGACGCGCACGCATCGATGCCCGCTGGGCGGCGGATGGCGGCGTGCGAAATCGCCAGGCCATGAGCGGATTCGTCGGCGAAGCCGGCCTTCGCCGCAGGGCCTGAGTGGCCGCTCCGGTTGCCCGTGGGGCAGGCTGAAGCCGCTGGCCCGCGCGCAAACGGCCAAGCCGCATTGCCGTCCGCGGCGCGCCGGCCAAGCCGGCCGGTGCGACCGGATTTCGCGCACGGCCCGCCGGGAAGCCGATCGCCGCGTGACGCAGGTCGGGATATTTCCGGCCCCGAAACCATTGGCCAACCCAGCCCGACCGCTCGTCGGTAGTGTGCCATTTGGGGCCAGGCGCCACTGTTAGCATCCTGCATGTCCTCTGGGGAAGAGAACCGCTCATGCCAATGCGTCGGGCTGCCGGCTTCACACTGATCGAGCTCATGGTCACGATCGGGATCGCTGCGATCCTGCTGGCCCTGGCCCTGCCTACCTTCACCGAATCGATCCGCTCCAACCGGGTGTCGACGGCGACCAACCAGATGCTGGCGACGATCAACCTCGCCCGTGCCGAGGCGGTGCGCAGCAAAAGCCAGTCCTGGGTTTGCCCGAGCAACACGGACAGAACCGATTGCGGCATCAACTGGGCCCACGGCATGTTGGTGTGGACCGACGAGAACGGCAGTGGCACGCGGACGCCCGCCGAAATCAAACGCGTGATCGAGCCGCAGGAAGGAATCGCTCTCACCATGGGCAACATCAGCGCGATCGGTTTCGACGACCGCGGGCGTGCCATCGAAAAGCTGCCGACCGGCGTCGCCGTCGCCAATTTCAATTTCTCGATGCAGGCGGCCACCTGCAAGGCCGGCGCCGCCAATGTCCGCGCCTTCGACATCAACCGTATCGGCCGCGTCAGCGTGACCAGGGAGAACTGCCCATGAGCCGTCGACTTTCCCGCGGCGTGCCATCACTGAGAACGCAACGCGGTCTCAGCCTGATCGAGGTGCTGATGGCCGTGCTGGTGCTGGGGTTGGGGCTGCTCGGCCTGGCGATGTTACAGACGACCAATCTGCGTCTGTCGCAGAGCGCCAACCAACGCACCATAGCCACCAATCTGTCCAGCGATCTGCTCGACGACATTCGTTCGAACCGCCTGCTGGCGGCCAAGTACTCCGGCACCTATCTGGCCTCGTCGGCGACCGCGAACGCGAGTTGCGCGAGGATCAACAAGGTCACGCCGGACGACCGCAAGGCGGCATTCACCTGCCGGTTGCGCGAGGCCCTGGGCGAGAGTGGGAAAGCGGTAGTTGAGGTCAACCCCGACAAGACCGTCAGCATCGTTATCACCTGGGACGACGACAAGCGTTGGAGGGTTGGGGCTACGGGAACCGAATTCGAGATGAGGAGCGCGCTGTGAGCCGTCGACCGCAACTGGGTTTGTCGCTGATCGAGCTGATGGTGGCTTTGTTGTTGAGCGGCCTGCTGATGCTCGGTCTGGTGGAGATATTCTCGGCTTCCCGCGCCTCCTATCAGATGGCGCAAGGACTCGCCCGCGCCCAGGAGAGCTCGCGCTTCGCGATCGATGCGCTCCAGCGCGATGCGCGCATGAGCGGTCATTTTGGCTGTGTATCCGACCAGGCCCATTTCTATGCCGGCAACGGCATGTTCGGGGAGCTGTTCCTGGGCAATCGGAATAACTATTCGGACGTCCCCACCGATCGCTTGGCGCTGCGTTTCGACTACTCGGTACGCGGGTACGAAGCACGCAACACCGGACCCGCGGACACCTTGAATTTATCGGGAAAGCCGGTCAAAGGCACCGCCGGCGACTGGGTGCCAGCCGTGGAGAACGAGTTCTTCGGTGCCTTGAAGCCAGAGCCGATTCGTGGCAGCGATATCCTCGTGCTGCGTTTTCTGTCGCCGGAAAGCGCCGAAGTTACCGGCTTCACTACCGGCAATCCGGCGACGATCCGCGTCAATCCGGCGCAGTGGGGCGTGCTGACGCGGGGCGTGGATAACCCGGGCTTGTTCGGCATTGCCGACTGCCGCTCGGTCGTGATGTTCCAGGCCAATGCGATCGCCGACGTCGGCGGCGCCAAGGTCGTGACTGTGCGCACCGCCGGCGTCAATCGGATTGGGTTCGACGGTTCGGATACGTTCGCGTCGGGTCAGGCCCGTATCTATCGCGCCGAGACCCTCGTTTACTACGTCGGGCTGAAGCCTCGCCCCGGCGGTGTGGAGGAACCGACCTTATACCGTGCCCGCTTCAACGCGGCCCCCGGCACCGCGGCAGTAACGCTGATCGGCGGTACCGCCGAAGAAGTCGTCGAAAGCGTTGAGAACATGCAGTTGCTGTTCGCGCAAGACATGGTCACCGACCCGGCGCAGCCGCCGACAGGCGTCATCGACGGTATCCGCACGGCGGCGACCCTGCTGCCGACCAACGACAGCACCGGCGGCTGGCAGCGTGTCGGCGGCATGCAGGTCGGACTGCTAATACGCAGCACCGATGCGGCCTCCGCCCAGCAGCGCACCAATGCGCCGCGTTCGCTCGGCACCCTACTGACGTTGCCCAACGACCAGCGCTATCGCAGCGTGTATGAAACCAGTATCGCCTTGCGTAATCGGCTGTACGGAAACTGAGGCCCGCCATGAACACGATCCGTACCCGACCGTTTATCGCCGCCCGTAGCCAACGCGGCGCAGTGCTGTACGTCGCCCTGATCATGCTGATCCTGTTGGCCTTGCTCGGCATTACCGCGATGCAGGTGACCGGCCTGCAGGAACGCATGACGGGCAGCTACCGTTCGACCAACATGGCCTTCCAGAACGCTGAGGGACGTGCGCGCGGCAAGGAAACCGACCTCAGGCGCCAAGTTCAGAGCGCGGGTACCGAGTCCATTGACCTGGACGAATCGGTTTGCACCACTGGTTTCGATCCCTCGGCTTGGGCCGAGAAGCTCAAGTACGCCAACCCGTTGCCGGCCAAGCTCAGCTATACCCGACGTATCGACGAATGCGTTTCCGGCGGCGGCATCGGCATGGGCACCGCGCCGGTCAGCGAGAACACCAATCTGATCTTCCAGGTCACGGCCTACGCCGTGGACCGCGGCGCGAACCCGGGTTCGGACGCCGTCATCGACACCATTTTCGTGCCCTGAGGGTATCGCCATGACTTCCCCGCGTGTCTACATCGCCGTTCCGCTCGTGTTGGCCCTCGCCGGCACCGGCTACTGGCTCTACAACGCCAACGCCATCCAGGCCGGCGGTTCGCTGGCGCAAGTGCCGCTGAATTCCAGCGTCACCGTGCCGCCAGCCTTCGTCATGGCGGTCGACAATTCCGGTTCGATGACCTTCCAAACCCTGTTCCCGGGGCAGGATGGCGCAGCCTTCTGGGACTACGGTTCCCGAGCCACCAACGGCTACTTCACCGGTACCGGCGCCAGTGCGCGTCTGCGCGTGGCCAACGAGATCGAATACGCCAACGGTCAGCCCACCAACGGCGACATGAACGGGTACCACCACACCATTCCGTCCCGAGGATATCGCATCGACGGCAATCGCCGGGCGATCGCGCCGATCGACAACTTCGGCTTCGCCCGTTCGCCCGACGTCAATCCGGCTTACTTCAATCCGCTGGTGACTTACTCGCCGTGGAAGCGGCCCAATGCTTCCAACGAGATCGTCGATTATCCGCAGGCGAGCGTCACGGCCACCCGGGTCGATCCGGACGACGACTCTCGTACCATCAATTTGGCATCCAACTGGCGTTCCAACGCAACCCGCGAAGAGCACTTCCTGGTTCCGCAGGGTGCGATCCTGCCGCAAGGAACCGTGTATCAGACTTACGACGACGGCGGCTGCGGCGGACTGAGCGGCGGCGGTTGGAATACGCTGGGTTCCGCCCGGACCCTGACCACGGCCTGCGAGGTGGCGATCGAGTACTACCCCGCGACGGTCTACCTCAAGTCTGCTACCGCGGGAGCTGCATGGGGCTATACCGCCACGCCCGCCACTGCGACGAACGCCTGCGGCAGCGGTTGCAATCTGTACAAGTACGAAATCAAGTCGGCCAACTTCGCCGCAGGCGCGTACGCTCCGGCGATCCAGAACTTCGCCAACTGGTTCAGTTTTTACGGCAATCGCAACCGCGCGATGAAGGCTGCGCTGACCTTGTCGCTGGAACGCACCGAAAAGATGCGCGTCGGCATGTTCACGATCAATCCGACCAGTTACACCGACGTAACGATGCGGGATATGTCCGTGGCGGCCGATAAGGCGGCACTCTACAACGAGAAGCTGCTGACTCTGAACGCTTCTGGTGGTACCCCCAACCGCTTTGCCGTTGAGCATATCGGCAAACAGTTCCTGCGCACCGATGCGGGTGCGCCGGTGAAGTTCGCCTGCCAGATCAACGCCGGCATGCTGTTTACCGACGGCTACAGCAATGGCGGCGGCCCCGATGTCGGCTCTCACGATGCGGACATGCCGGCGCCGCTCGCCGACGGGCACCCCAATACGCTGGCTGACACCGCCGCGCTGTATTACAAGACGACGCTGCGCAGCGACCTGGGCTTGGGCAAGGTGCCGGTGCCCGAAGCCTGCAAGACCACGCCGAACGATCCCAAGCTGGATTGCCGCGCCGATCCGCACATGAATTTCTACGGCGTGACCCTTGGTGCGCGCGGCGACATCTACGGCGTTACCTACAATCCGGTCACCAATACGCCGGACCCCTACACGCCGGCTGGCTATCCGGCTTGGCGCGCTTTCCAAAACGATGCGCCCAGCACGGTCGACGAGATCTGGCACGCGACCATGAACGCGCGCGGCAAATACATCAACGCCTCGACGCCTGCGGACATCACCTCGGCGATGCGCGAGATTCTGGCCTCGGTCGGCGGCGGCGCGACGCCCTCGGGAACCATCGGCCTGACCGGCGCCCGCGTCGGCACGAACACCCTGTCGGTCGAGCCGATCTACGAGTCGGCCAACAACGGCACCGACTGGTTCAGCCGGCTTACCGCCTACACTGCGACCCATAACCCGGTCGCTGGCACCATCACGTTCGCCCAGAAATGGGAGGCGGCGTCCCAATTGACGGATGCGGGGCGCACGGTCCGGTTCGGCAAGACCACGGCCGGTAGCGTCAAGCCCGCCGTAGGCGACTTCACCGCCACCGCGCTGGGCTCGACCGACACCGCGGTGCTGGCCGCGCTGTGCAGCGATGCGCTGCAGAACTGTGCCGGTAAGTTCAACCGCATCGACGGCGGCGTCACCGGCGCCGAGGCGGTGGCCTACCTGCGCGGCAGCCGTGCCCATGATGGCGGCAAGCTACGCAAGCGCACCACCTTGCTCGGCGACATCGTCAATTCGAGCCCCATTCTCTCGTCCAAGGGCGACGACTACGGTTATCGCGGCCTGCGCAGCGCCGATGGCGCGACCTCGGACGTGCTGAACTACGCCAATTACCTCCATAGCAAGCGCGACACCCGCAAGACTTTCGTCTACGTCGGCGCCAACGACGGCATGTTCCACGCCTTCGATGGCGAAACCGGCAAGGAGCAGTTCGCCTATATTCCGGCGACCTCGGTCGGCCACATGGGCAATCTGTTGTTCCCGTATCGCGCAGCCGACCGCAACGACCAGGTATTCCAGCACCGCTACTATGTCGACGGCCAGGTCACTGTGTCCGACGCGCATAACGGTAGCGCTTGGAAGACTGTGCTTGCGGCCAGCGTCGGTGCCGGCGGGCGGGGCGTGTTCGCGCTCGACGTGACCGACCAGTCGACATTGAACGTGCTGTGGGAGGTCAACGACCTGTCGGGCGATGCCAATGGGGCCAAGGACATCGGCGGTGTGCTAGGCAAGATCGCCATCGTTCCGGTCAAGGAGGCCGGCGGCGCGATCAAATGGAAGGCGATCTTCGGCAACGGCTACGACAGCGCGAACGGCAAGGCCGTGCTGTTCCTGGTCGACGTCGCCGACGGCAAAGTCACCCGCATCACCGCCCAGGAAACCACCGGCACCCTGCCGACGCGGACCAAGAACGGGCTTGGCAACGTAGTGGTGATCGACCGTTACCAGGGCACGAGCACCACCCAGGTCCGCGACGGCTTCGCCGACACGGTCTATGCCGGCGACCTCAACGGCGCGGTGTGGAAGTTCGACCTGCGCGACAACAGCGTGGGATTCGGCGGCCAGCCGCTGTTCGTCGCTCGCTACAACGACAACTACGGCCTGCGCCAGCCGATCCTCGGCGGGTTGGAGGCGACCACGATCGGCAACGACGTAATGGTCCTGTTCGGCACCGGCAGCTTCTCCTTCACCGACGACCCCAGCGACAAGGCGATGCAGAGCGTGTACGGCATCATCGATAAGGGCGTGGTCATCGCCGGGCGCAACGAACTGCAGGCCCAGTACGTCAAGGAAGAACGCGATACCACCGGAGCCGTGCTGCGCTTCGTCACCGGCGACCGCCTGAACGCGACCAAGAAAGGTTGGTACATCAATCTGGGCGTGGATGCGGGGTCGAACGGCAACCCGGTCGCGACCGGCGAGCGATTCATCGGCAAGCCTCGCCTGCAGAACGGCATCCTGTTTTTCCCGACCTATGACCCGAACAGCACCGACGGTTGCTCGACCGACGGCAACAACTGGCTGTACGGCTTGGATGCGCTCAGCGGCGCCGGCGGCATGTCGAATGCGCGCATCGGCTCGGCCACGGGTAACCGCTTCGGCGAAGGAGTGGGCGCGGTCAAGCTTAAGCGCCAGGGCAGTGGCACCGGCACCGCGCCGGTCACGGAAGTAAGCGTGGCGGCGACCGGAGCATCCGACATCCTGCCCGTCACCGCGACCGACGAGGAGATCGCCAAGGCGGTCGCAGCCAAGTGTTCGGTGATGGTCCAGACTTCCGGCTCGCAGCCGATTTACCTGCCCAGGCCGTGCGGACGCCAGTCCTGGCGCCAGATTCGATAAACAGGAGCGGACATGAAGCAGCAGTTTGCAAAAGCCGCGATGCGCCTTCAGCGGGGCTTCACTCTGATGGAGCTGATGGTCGTGGTGGCCATCGTCGGCATCCTGGTCGGCATTGCGGTGCCGACCTATCAGGACAGCGTGCGCAAGAGCCGCCGGGGCCAAGCCAAGGCGGACTTGGCCGAAGCCGCTCAGGCGATGGAGCGCTATTACACGATGCAGAATACTTATGTCGGAGCGAACCTGACGTCGATCGGAGCGCCGACCAAGTCCCCGAAGGACGGCGACACCGCCCAGTACACGATCTCGTTGAACGGGGCGCCCACCGCGAGCGCATTCAGTCTGCAAGCGGTGCCGAGTACTACTACAGGGCAAAGCAAGGACAAGTGCGGCACGCTGGGCCTCACCAATACCGGCGTCAAGACGCCTAACGATGCTGCGCTAAAGGAGTGTTGGAACCTCAACTGATCAGTGTCGGGCGAAGCCCATGATCAGGTGAACGAAGGTCCGCTCCCAGAGCGGGCCTTCGCATTAGGAGGGGCGCCTTCACGCTGTGGTCTCACCCGCTGCGACCGACTTCGCTAAACTGGACGACTCGCAACGCTCGGATCGCACGATGGACGACACTGCCCAGTCCCCCGGCTTCCAGTTGGTCGCGCCGTACTCGCCCGCGGGCGATCAGCCGCAGGCCATCGAGCGCCTGATCCAGGGCTTCGACAACGGCCTAGCCCAGCAGACCCTGCTCGGCGTGACCGGTTCGGGCAAGACTTATACGGTCGCCAACGTGATCCAGGCGGTGCAGAAGCCGACCCTGGTCATGGCGCCGAACAAGACCCTTGCCGCGCAGCTGTACGGCGAGTTCAAGGCGTTCTTCCCGCACAACGCGGTCGAGTATTTCGTCAGCTACTACGATTACTACCAGCCCGAGGCCTACGTGCCCTCGAGCGACACCTTCATCGAGAAGGACAGCTCGGTCAACGAGCACATCGAGCAGATGCGCCTGTCGGCGACCAAGGCGTTGCTGGAGCGCCGCGACGCGATCATCGTCTGCACGGTGTCGGCGATCTACGGCCTGGGCGATCCGAACGAATACTTCCGCATGGTCCTGCACATGGTCCGCGGCGAACGCATCGACCAGCGCGAGCTGATCCGCCGCCTGACCGAAATGCAGTACACCCGCAACGACACCGAGCTGCGCCGTGCGACCTACCGGGTGCGCGGCGAGGTCATCGACGTGCATCCGGCCGAAAGCGACTCCGAGGCCCTGCGCATCGAGCTGTTCGACGGCGAGATCGAGAACCTGACCCTGTTCGACCCGCTGACCGGCGAAACCCTGAGCAAGGTCCCGCGCTACACGATTTATCCCGGCTCGCATTACGTGACCACGCGGCGCACGGTGCTGGATGCGATCGAAACGATCAAGGACGAGCTGCGCGAACGCCTGGAACTGCTCTACGCCCAGAACCGGCTGGTCGAGGCCCAGCGCCTGGCCCAGCGCACCCAGTTCGACCTGGAGATGCTGGCCGAGGTCGGCTATTGCAACGGCATCGAGAACTACTCGCGGCACCTCAGCGGCCACATGCCCGGCGAACCGCCGCCGTGCCTGTTCGACTATCTGCCGCCGGACGCGCTGCTGGTCGTCGACGAATCCCACGTCACCATTCCGCAGATCGGCGCGATGTACAAGGGCGATCGGTCGCGCAAGGAAACCCTGGTCGAATTCGGCTTCCGCCTGCCGTCGGCGCTCGACAACCGGCCTTTGAAGTTCGAGGAATGGGAGGGCCGTTCGCCGCGCTCGATTTTCGTCTCGGCGACGCCGGGGCCGTACGAGCTGCGCAAGTCGGAAGGGCAGGTGACCGAGCTGGTCGTCCGCCCGACCGGCCTGATCGATCCCGAGGTCGAGATCCGGCCGGTCGCGACCCAGGTCGACGACGTGCTCGGCGAAATCCGCGAGCGCGTCGCCATGGGCGATCGAGTATTGATCACGACCCTGACCAAGCGCATGTCCGAGAACCTGACCGAGTATCTCGCCGAGCACGGGGTCAAAGTGCGCTACCTGCATTCGGATATCGACACCGTCGAGCGCGTCGAGATCATCCGCGACCTGCGCCTGGGCAAGTTCGACGTGCTGGTCGGCATCAACCTGCTGCGCGAGGGCCTGGACATGCCCGAGGTGTCGCTGGTCGCGATTCTCGACGCCGACAAGGAGGGCTTCCTGCGATCGACCGGTTCGTTGATCCAGACCATCGGCCGCGCCGCGCGCAACCTGCGCGGCAAGGCCATCCTCTACGCGGATCGCATCACCAACTCGATGCAGAAGGCGATCGAGGAGACCGACCGGCGCCGCCAGAAGCAGGTCGAGTACAACACCGAGCACGGCATCACCCCCAAGTCGGTGAGCAAGACCATCGTCGACGTCATGGAAGGCGCGCGCGTCGATCCCGAGGGCCTCAAGGCCCGCGGCAAGGGGCGCCGGGTCGCCGACGAGGCTGCCGATTACGCCGCGCTCAGCCCGACCCAGTTCGCTGCCCGGATCAAGGCCCTGGAACAGCAGATGTACCAGCACGCCCGCGACCTGGAGTTCGAGGAGGCCGCGGCGGTGCGCGACCAGTTGCGCCGGCTCAAGGACGCCGGGTTCGCGTCCTGAGGCGGCCGGCCCGGCCGGACAGAAAAACGGTTGCTCGCCGCCGCGGGCTGGGCTACACTGCGCGCCCCTCGCCGGGGAGTTTGCAGCAGGTTTCAGGCAAAGACGGCGACGGGCGGTTAGCTCAGCGGTAGAGCACTACCTTGACATGGTAGGGGTCACAGGTTCGAACCCTGTACCGCCCACCAATTCGGTGACGCAAGGCCCGGCGCAAGCCGGGCCTTTCTGTTTTTGGCGCCGCTGGGCGCAGGCGATAAGATGTGCGGCGCCACGCGTTGTCCGGTGGCTTATGGGGAGTCCGGCCAGCCGTTCTGGTTGTACGGCAGGCGCGAACAAAATGCTCTGACGGCGGTCTGGGGCGGAGTGGGACGTGGCAATTTCGATCAACGGAAGGGTATGAGACCGGAGCATCGTTCGGTTACCGGCTCGCTTGCTTATCGTCCGGAAATCGATGGTCTGCGCGCGATAGCCGTGATCGGGGTGGTGCTTTATCACGCCGGACTGCCGATGCTCGACAACGGCTTCGTCGGGGTCGATATCTTTTTCGTGATCTCGGGCTACCTGATCACCTGTTTGCTGCTACGCGAATGGAGTGAGCGGAACCGCCTGAATTTTCTTGAATTTTATGCGCGCAGAGTCCGCCGGCTGCTTCCGGCGCTGATTGTCGTTTGTGTCGCGGCCGTCGTCGCGGCCGTGCTATATGTGGCGTCTCCGGATGACCAGCGCGCGATGGCGCAATCGGCCGCCGCTTCCTTGCTTTTTGTAGGCAACGTCTTTTTCCAGTCGCGGACTGGCGATTACTTCGACGCCGACTCCGCCACGATGCCGCTGCTGCATTTGTGGTCACTGGGAGTGGAGGAACAGTTCTACCTGCTTTGGCCATTGCTGCTGCTGGGCCTGCTGCGTCTGCCGCGGCCATGGATGGTCGGCGCGACGCTGTGCCTCGCGGCCGCGTCCTTGGCCGCGGCTGAGCGTCTCATCGGTGCCGACAACGATGCGGCCTTTTATCAGATGCCGACTCGGTTCTGGGAACTGACGACCGGGGGTTTGATCGCGATGTCGTCCGCGCGCATGCGCGGAGCGGCTTTGATTGCCTGTTATGCCGGTGTATTCCTGGCGGTAATTTCCCTGTTCGTCCCGTTCCTGCCTGGTCACTTTCCCGGGGTGGGGGCGCTGCCGGCTGTCGCCGGAGCGGCGCTGATTCTATGGAGCGTCCACGTCCGCGGCCACCTGGGTGGCGCTGGAGCCCTGCTGCGGGCACGCCCGATGGTGTTCGTCGGCCTGATCTCGTACTCGCTGTATCTGTGGCATTGGCCGCTGCTGGCGATCGCCAGGGCGGGAAGCCTTGTGACGCTGTCGCCCGAGCTGAGGGCGGGATTGGTCTTCGCAGCGATCGTCCTGGCCTGGCTTAGTTATCGCTGGATCGAGCGGCCTTTTCGCGGCATGGCCCGAGCCCGATCGGCTCGCACGGTCTGGTTGGGATCTGCGGTGTCGGCCGCGCTCGCGCTCTGTTTATTGGGGTTAGCCAGCTATATCGACAACGGCAAAGGAGCCGGCGCACGCGCATCGCGCGACCGCCCCGAGAATATGGCGGCTTGTCATGCCAGCAGTTTGTCGCCGGTGCCGGCCGCTCCCAATCCCGCTTGCGCTTCGGCCGCCGAGATCGTCGATACGGTGATCTGGGGAGACTCCCATGCATTGGCCTGGCAGCCATTCGCCTGGGAGATAGCCGATCGCGCCGCGATTAACATCACTCGGGATTCTTGTGGTCCAGCGCTGGGTTTTGCGGGCGTGAAAGGTTACGAGTCGAAGGCGCCGGCCTGTGAAGCCTCGAATCGGATGGCGCTGGCATATTTCGCGCACCTGAAGCCACGTACGCTGATTGTCGCTGCGCGGTGGTCGTCGTTCCTCGGCGATGCGCGGGCAGCGGAATTCGAAGACGCATTCATCGAGACCATGGCGGTCGTGAGCGGCTTGGCCGAGCGCGTATTGATCATGGGGCCGACGCCCGAACTGGCAGCCCGCGCGCAACAGTGCATCGACCTCGACAAGTTGCAATCCTGTGCGGAATCCAGGACGGCTTATCGGATTCGTACCGAGCGGGCGCGTAGGTTGCTGAATGCCGTCGCCGCGAGGTATCCGAACGTGCAGGTGGTCGATCCGGAAGCGTATTTCTGCAAGGAAGACTCTTGCGGCGTCCTGCGCGATGGGTTTTCGCTGTATTGGGACGACGACCATGTCTCCTCAACTGCGGCACGCGGCTTCGCCGAGCAATGGGAGCGCTCTCCGCATTGATCCTCGGGCGTTCCAGCCTCGCCGCCGGTGCGGGCGGCGAGGGGGCGTTGACTTGGCAGCCTGCGTCCCCAAGTATTGCTTCCTGGATCGGCATAGGGCCGTTTCCCGAACCCGAGGTGGCCCGCGCGAACCGCCGGCCTAGCGTGCGACATGGACACTACCCGCGCCCATCGCTGAATCGCCCGAGGCCCCGCAGATGCAGGCGCCTTCGCGGCGCTTTTTTCTTGCCGCCAGCTTTAGGGCGTCTCCATCGGCGCTTTCGCCGGCGTTGCCCGACCCGGGCTCGCCCGCCGGGCGGACCGACCGGTGTCGCAAGCCCCCGCTGTTTGTTTCGCGCCGACTCTCCGTTTCCGGGTTGCTGCCGCCGCCGCAGAACCGCCCTCGCAAGGGGCGCTGCCGGCCGGGGCGGTGACTCACCCAACGCTCAAGCCTACGAAGACCCCGCCATGATCGCCATTACGCTCCCCGACGGCAGCCGCCGCGAATTCGAACATCCCGTGTCCGTCATGGACGTCGCCGCCTCGATCGGCGCCGGCCTGGCCAAGGCCACCGTCGCCGGCGAGGTCGACGGCAAGCTGGTCGACGCCAGCGACCGCATCGACCACGACGCCAAGCTGCGCATCATCACCCCCAAGGACCCGGAGGGCGTCGAGATCATCCGCCACTCCTGCGCCCACCTGGTCGGGCACGCGGTCAAGCAGCTGTATCCGACCGCCAAGATGGTGATCGGGCCGGTCATCGACGAGGGCTTCTACTACGACATCTGGTACGAGCGCCCGTTCACGCCCGAGGACCTGGCCGCGATCGAGCAGCGCATGGTCCAGCTGATCGACAAGGACTACGACGTGATCAAGAAGGTCACGCCGCGCGAGGAAGTGATCTCGGTGTTCCGGTCGCGCGGCGAGGACTACAAGCTGCGCCTGGTCGAGGACATGCCCGACGAGCAGGCGATGGGCCTGTACTACCACGAGGAATACGTCGACATGTGCCGCGGCCCGCACGTGCCGAACACGCGTTTCCTCAAGGCCTTCAAGCTGACCCGCATCTCCGGCGCGTACTGGCGCGGCGATTCCAAGAACGAGCAACTGCAGCGCGTCTACGGCACCGCCTGGGCCGACAAGAAGCAGTTGGCCGCCTACATCCAGCGCATCGAGGAAGCCGAGAAGCGCGACCACCGCCGCATCGGCAAGCAGCAGGACCTGTTCCACCTGCAGGAAGAGGCGCCGGGCTTGGTGTTCTGGCATCCGAAGGGCTGGTCGATCTGGCAGGTGGTCGAGCAGTACATGCGCCGGGTCTACCGCGACAGCGGCTACGGCGAAGTGCGCTGCCCGCAGATCCTCGACGTGTCGCTGTGGCAGAAGTCCGGCCACTGGGACAACTACAAGGAGAACATGTTCTTCACCGAGTCGGAGAAGCGCACCTACGCGGTCAAGCCGATGAACTGCCCGGGCCACGTTCAGGTGTTCAACCAGGGCCTGCACAGCTACCGCGACCTGCCGATCCGCTACGGCGAGTTCGGCTCCTGCCACCGCAACGAGCCCTCCGGCGCGCTGCACGGCATCTTGCGCGTGCGTGGCTTCACCCAGGACGACGGCCACGTCTTCTGCCTGGAAGACCAGATCGAGTCCGAGGTCACCGCCTTCCACCGCCAGGCCCTGGCGGTCTACGGCGATTTCGGCTTCGAAGACATCCAGATCAAGATCGCCCTGCGCCCGGACTCGCGCCTGGGCGACGACGCCACCTGGGACAAGGCCGAGGCGGCCCTGCGCAGCGCCCTGGGCGCCTGCGGGGTCGAATGGCAGGAGCTGCCGGGCGAGGGCGCCTTCTACGGCCCCAAG
Organism: Lysobacter sp. 1R34A; assembly: GCF_051217035.1. Classification (NCBI taxonomy): domain Bacteria; kingdom Pseudomonadati; phylum Pseudomonadota; class Gammaproteobacteria; order Lysobacterales; family Lysobacteraceae; genus Lysobacter; species Lysobacter sp. 1R34A. The sequence goes on along the minus strand of NZ_JBPKJP010000035.1, from coordinate 8,500 downwards.
ATCGAGTACCACCTCAAGGACGCGATCGGCCGGACCTGGCAGCTCGGCACGATGCAGGTCGATTTCATGATGCCGGGCCGCCTGGGGGCCGAATACGTCGACGAAAACAGCCAGCGCCGGACCCCGGTCATGTTGCACCGGGCCATCGTCGGCTCGATGGAGCGCTTCATCGGCATCCTGATCGAGCACCACGCCGGCCAGTTCCCGGCTTGGCTGGCCCCCATTCAGGCCACCGTGATGAACATCACCGACGCCCAGGCCGATTATGTGGACGAAGTCCGGAAAGTCCTTGCAAATCAAGGGTTCCGGGTCCAGTCCGATTTGCGGAACGAAAAGATCGGCTATAAGATTCGCGAGCACACGCTGCAGCGCGTGCCGTACCTGCTTGTGGCCGGCGACCGCGAGAAGGACAATGGCATGATTGCCGTGCGCACGCGGGGTGGGGAGGACCTGGGGACGATGACCGTCGCCGAGTTCGCTTCGCGTTTGAACGCCGAGAACGTCGGCTAACCGCGCGCAGCCTGTACAGATCCCGTCCCGGTCCGAGCCCGGGACGGCCCGATGCGCAAACAGCGTATCCACTTTGGAGATTGCAACAATCAGTACCCCCGAGAAGCCGAATCGTAAGAACAACGAGATCCGCGTACCGCGCGTACGCGTGATCGGCAGCGATGGCGAAATGATCGGCGTGCTTACGCGCGACGAAGCCTTGCGCATGGCCGAGGACGAGGCGCTGGATCTCGTTGAGATTCAGCCGAATGCCGATCCGCCGGTATGCCGCATCATGGACTTCGGCAAGTACAAGTTCGAACTGCAGAAGAAGGCCAATGCGGCCAAAAAGAAGCAGAAGCAGGTCGAAATCAAGGAACTCAAGTTCCGTCCGGTGACCGACGAAGGCGACTACCAGATCAAGCTGCGCAACATGCGCCGTTTTCTGGAAGAAGGCGACAAGGTCAAGGTCAACATCCGTTTCCGTGGCCGCGAGATGAGCCATCAGGAACTCGGCCGCGAAATGGCGGCCCGGATCGAGGCCGACCTGGGCGAGGACATCGTCGTCGAGTCGCGTCCGCGCCTGGAAGGGCGGCAGATGGTCATGATGATCGCGCCGAAGAAAAAGCAGTAAGCCTGCAGGGGTCGCGAAAGCGACCCCTGTTCGTTCCGGCCTGCTCGTATCCGGCGTGGCGCCGACACGGACGCTCCCCGAGTCGTCGATCCGGGCCGCTGCGCTGCTTGCGCCGCGAGGCCGCGTCGCGCATGGGCCCGGCCCGGATTGCGCAACGAATCACGCAACGACTTCGCGCAACGGACCTGCGCAGTACCCCGCGCAGGCCGGCGCAACCGTACTGGCCGCTTGGCCGGGCCGCCCGCCTTGGGCCGTAAGCCGCTGATTTGCGTAAACTTACCGCCTCGCGCATACTGTGCGGCCCGGTTCGCCGGGGTTTGTTGTATGCAGCATCACGGACCTGTCGTGGATTCGTTTTAGATCAACGACTTACAAGCCGGCAAGGGCAGGACGGAAAGAGTGGCCAGCGCATTGCGCGCGACGGTGCCACCGCCCAGGCCAGTGACATAAACCTCCGAAAGGACATCGCAATGCCCAAGATCAAGACCAATCGGGCGGCAGCCAAGCGCTTCCGGAAGACCGCTTCCGGCAAGTACAAGTGCGGCCACGCCAACAAGAGCCACATCCTCACCAAGAAAGCGACCAAGCGGAAGCGCAACCTGCGGCAGACGAACCACGTTCGTGCCGAGGACGCTGGCCGTCTGGACCGCATGCTTCCGTATTTGTGAGGAGAATAGAAAATGGCACGAGTTAAGCGTGGTGTAACGGCACGAGCCCGTCACAAGAAAATCCTGAAGCAGGCCAAGGGCTACTACAACGCCCGCCGCAAGGTCTTCCGCGTCGCCAAGCAGGCGGTCACGAAGGCGCTGCAGTACGCCTACATCGGTCGCAAGCAGAAGAAGCGCAATTTCCGTTCGCTGTGGATCACCCGCATCAATGCGGCGGCCCGCATCAACGGCATGAGCTACAGCCGTTTCATCAACGGCATGCTCAAGGCCGGCATCACCCTCGACCGTAAGGTGCTGGCGGACATCGCCGTGCACGACGCGAAGGGTTTTGCGGCGCTGGCCGAAAAGGCGAAGAGCGCGCTCGCGGCGTAACCTGCTTCATTCCCCGTCCGAGCCGAGTGCCGATGCACGAGGTTCGCGGCATGGGCACAAGGTTAAGGCATGGGGAAGGGCGCGAGTCCTTCCCCATTGTCGTTTCTGGGCCCCCTTTTGGGGCCATGTTCCTGGGCCCTGTTGCAGGCCCCATCCCAGGCCCGTCGTCGGATCCGGCGTCGGCGCCACGGCGGGGGCGTTCGATCCGGTCGCTGTCGCGGTGCGCGGCAACGGCAGGCCGCAGTACCGCTCGTCGTTCGGTCGAAGCCGAATCCATCCGTTCCAGCGGCGCCGCGCTTCGGTTCCCGACAGCGAGGCCACGCAGGCGGGGTCCGGTGGTTCGCCGCAGCGACGGTCCGAGGACGATGCCCGGCGAAACCCGCGCCGGGCGCTAAGAGATTGGAAAGGCGATGAGTGGAATCGAAGCACTGACCCGACAGGCGCTGGACGAGATCGCCGCGGCGGCGTCTTCCGATGCGATCGAAGCGCTGCGCGTTTCGCTGCTCGGCAAATCCGGCAGCGTCACCGCCCAGCTCAAGCAGCTCGGCACCTTGCCGGCCGAGGAGCGCAAGGCCGCGGGCGAGGCGATCAACAAGGCGCGCGACGCGCTGACCGCCGCACTCGGCGAGCGCAAGCTCGCGCTCGACGAGGCCGCGCTCGATGCGCGGCTGGCGTCGGAAACCATCGACGTGACCCTGCCCGGCATCGACGCCGCGCGCGGCGGCCTGCATCCGGTCAGCCGGACGATGGAGCGCATGGCCGACATCTTCGGCCGCCTGGGTTTCGAACTGGCCGACGGCCCCGAGATCGAGGACGACTGGCACAACTTCGAAGCGCTGAATTTCCCGCCCCACCATCCGGCGCGGGCGATGCACGACACCTTCTATTTCGCGCCCGACGAAGCCGGCGTCGCGCGGCTGCTGCGTACCCACACCTCGGGCATGCAGGTGCGCTACATGCTGCAAAACAAACCGCCGCTGCGCATGATCGCGCTCGGCAAGGTGTATCGCAGCGACAGCGACCAGACCCACACGCCGATGTTCCACCAGTGCGAAGGCCTGCTGATCGACGAGCACTCCAGCTTCGCCGACCTCAAGGGCACCCTGGCCGAATTCGTGCGCGCGTTCTTCGAGCGCGATTTCGAGATGCGCTTCCGCCCGAGCTATTTCCCCTTCACCGAACCCTCGGCCGAAGTCGATATCGCCTGGCAGCAGCCCGACGGCAGCACCCGCTGGCTGGAAGTGCTCGGCTGCGGCATGGTCCATCCGAACGTGCTGCGCAACGTCGGCATCGACCCGGAGCGCTACACCGGCTATGCCTTCGGCATGGGCGTGGAGCGCCTGACCATGCTGCGTTACGGCGTCGACGACCTGCGCAGTTTCTTCGAGAACGATGTCAGGTTTCTCAAGCAGTTCGCCTGAGCGAGCGCGGGACTCGGGACTGGGAACTCGGGATTCGGAACGGCTGCAGCGTTCCGCGGATCCACGAACCCTCAAGTTGGCGAGTCCCCAGTCCCGAGTCCCCAGTCTCGAGTCCCAAGTCCCGGAATCCCCATGAAATTCTCCGAAAACTGGCTGCGCCAGCATGTGCCGACCACCGCCCCGCGTGAGCAGCTGGCTGCGACGCTTACCGCGATCGGCCTGGAAGTCGAAGAAGTCGTCGCCCTGGGCGAATCGCTGGACGGCGTGGTCGTCGCCCGCATCGTCAGCGCCGAGAAGCATCCCGAAGCCGACCGCCTGCAGGTCTGCCAGGTCGATACCGGCCGCGGCATCGTGCAGATCGTCTGCGGCGCGCCCAACGCGCGCGCCGGTCTGATCGCGCCCTTGGCCACGGTCGGCGCCTCGCTGCCCGGCGGCCTGGCGATCAAGGCGGCCAAGCTGCGTGGCGTCGAGTCGTTCGGCATGTTGTGTTCGGCCAAGGAACTCGGTGTCGACCCGGACGCTTCGGGCCTGCTCGAACTGCCGTCCGACGCCCCGGTCGGCACGCCGCTGGCGCAATACCTCGCGCTGCCCGATGCCAGCATCGAGATCAAGCTGACCCCGAATCGCGCCGACTGCTTCAGCGTGCGCGGCATCGCCTACGACGTCGCCGCCGCCACCCGCAGTGCGGTCAGCCCGCTGGAGATCGCGCCGGTCGAGGCCGCCATCGCGACGAGCCTGCAAGTCGAGCTCGATGCCGGCGCCGACGTGCCGCGCTATTGCGGCCGCGTGATCGAAGGCCTCGACGCGACCACGCCGACCCCGGCGTGGATGGCCGAACGCCTGCGCCGCAGCGGCGTGCGTCCGGTCTCGCTGCTGGTCGACGTCACTCAATACGTGATGCTCGAAATCGGCCAGCCGATGCACGCCTTCGACCGCGACACCCTCACCGGCCCGGTCGGCGTGCGCCATGCCCGCGCCGGCGAGACCGCCAAGCTGCTCAACGGCCAGAGCGTGAACCTCGACGAGTCGTTCCTGGCGATCACCGACGGCAGCGGCGACGCGCAGCGCGTGATAGCCCTCGGCGGCATCATGGGCGGCTTCGACAGCCGGGTGACCGATGCGACCCGCAACGTGTTCCTGGAAGCGGCGCATTTCGCCCCGGCGGCGATCATCGGCCGCGGCCGCAAGCTCGGCCTGCACACCGACGCCGGCCATCGTTTCGAACGCGGGGTCGATCCCGAGCTGCCGCGCATCGCGATCGAATACGCGACCCGGCTGATCCTCGACATCGCCGGCGGCACCCCGGGGCCGTTGAGCGAGTCGGCCCTGCCGGAGCACTTGCCGCATCCGCAACCGGTCAGGCTGCGACGCGCGCGCCTGGCGCGCGTGCTGGGCCTGACCGTGGCCGACGCCGAAGTCGAGCGCATCCTCGGTGCGCTCGGCTTGACCGTCGAAGCCAGCGACGACGGCTGGCGGGTGACGCCGCCGAGCCGACGCTTCGATATCGCGATCGAGGAAGACCTGATCGAGGAAATCGCCCGCATCCACGGTTACGACCGGATTCCGACCACCTTGCCGGCCGGTTCCGCGCGCCTGGTCGCTCCGAGCGAGACCCGCGTCGATGCCGCCACCGTGCGCCGCCAGTTGGCCGCGCGCGATTATCTGGAAGCGGTCAACTATGCCTTCGTCGACGCCGCCTGGCTGGCGCTGTGGCAGGCCGGCGAGGGCGCGGTGCCGCTGGCCAACCCGCTCAGCGCCGAGCTCGGCGTGATGCGCACCCTGCTGCTGCCGGGGCTGGTCGCGGCCCTGGCCCGCAACGCCTCGCGCCAGCAGGCGCGCGTGCGCCTGTTCGAGCTCGGCAACGTGTTCCGCGCCAGCCCCGCGGCCGCGCCGCTGGAGACCCAGCGCATCGCCGCGGCGGTCTGCGGCGACGTCCAGGCCGAGCAATGGGGCGCCTGCGCGCGTCCGGTCGGTTTCCACGACCTGCGCGGCGACCTGGACAGCCTCGCGGCCGCCGCCGGTGCCCGCCTGGAGTACCGTCCGTCGCAGCATCCCTGGGCCCACCCGGGCCGGTCGGCCGATGTGTTCCGGGTCGACGGCGGCGCCGAGCGCCGTCTGGGCTGGATCGGCCAGTTGCACCCGCGCCTGCTGAAGGCGCTGGATCTCGACCAGGACGTGGTCGCGTTCGAGCTGGATCTGGCGCCCCTGGTCCAACGCGCCATTCCCCGGGCCGCGGCGCTGTCCAAATACCCCTCGGTGCGTCGCGACCGGGCCTTCATCGTCGCCGAATCGGTCGCGTGGTCGGCCATCCGGGCTACCGTTCAGGCCGCCGCCGGGCCCAGCCTGCGCGAGCTTGTCCTGTTCGACCGCTACCAGGGCAAGGGCGTGGAAACCGGATTCAAGAGTCTCGCTATGGGCTTGATTCTGCAGGATGAATCCCGCACCCTGACCGATCGGGATGTGGACGCGGTCGTGGCCGAAGTGACGGCGGCGGTGGAACGCGAACACGGCGCCCGGTTGCGCACGTGAGTACTCGCGAGGCGTGTGGCGATTGCGGCCCCGGTCCCAGCCCGGGCGTCGCGCAGAGGACAAAATGGCACTAACGAAAGCGGAAATGGCGGAGCGGTTGTTCGACGAAGTCGGGCTCAACAAGCGCGAGGCCAAGGAGTTCGTCGACGCGTTCTTCGATGCGTTGCGCGAGGCTCTCGAGCAGGGACGGCAGGTCAAGCTGTCGGGCTTCGGCAATTTCGATCTGCGCCGCAAGAACCAGCGGCCCGGTCGCAACCCCAAGACCGGCGAGGAGATCCCGATTTCGGCGCGTACGGTGGTCACCTTCCGCCCGGGCCAGAAACTGAAGGAACGCGTCGAAGCGTACAGCGGAGGCGGGCATGCTTGATCCGGGCAGTAACCGAGAACTTCCGCCGATCCCGGCGAAGCGCTACTTCACCATCGGCGAAGTCAGCGAGCTGTGCGACGTCAAGCCGCACGTGCTGCGTTACTGGGAGACCGAGTTTCCCACGCTCAATCCGGTCAAGCGCCGCGGCAACCGCCGCTACTACCAGCGCCATGAGGTGTTGATGGTGCGGCAGATCCGCGGCCTGCTGTACGAACAGGGCTATACGATCGGCGGCGCGCGCCTGCGCCTGGAAGGCGAGTCGGCGAAGGACGAATCGGCGCTGAGCTCGCAGATCGTCAAGCAAGTGCGCATGGAACTGGAAGAAGTCCTGCAGCTGCTGCGCCGCTGAAGGGCCGGCCGGGCGGCCGGATTCGGGCATCGGCAGCGGGGAAATCGGACGCGGCGCCCGCGCCCGCCGGTTTCCATTCCCGATTCCCCATTCCCGATTCCCCATTGCCGGCGCCAGCGGCTATACTTGCCGCCCGCTCGCAAGAGCGGAGCGTCTCGCAAACGCGGATTTTGCAAGACAGATCTAGCAACACGTCGGGGCGTAGCGCAGCCTGGTAGCGCATCTGCCTGGGGGGCAGAGGGTCGTCGGTTCAAATCCGGCCGTCCCGACCAACTAGATCGATCGACCGGATGACCTGCACGGGTTTCTGTCTTCCATTCCAGCCGAATGGATGCCGCCGATGTTCCTCGGCGCGCCGAGGCCAGACCTCTTTCTTCAAGTCGTGATTCGTCCGGCGATACCGCCGGAGCGGTCGCACGCCCGCGCTTGCGTTGCGGCGGCGAAACCTGCGTCGAGCCGCGAAGCAATGCGCAAGCGATCTGCAGCCGTCGCGTTTCGTCGGCGTGGCCGCGCAGGGGCTGAAACCGTCGCTCGTTCCCGCAATCCGCCGTCAGCGCGCTTGTGCCGCATGCCGACCGTCAACTCGCGTATGGCCTCGCTCGCGTGGCCGGAGCGGTCAAGCGCGTATTGGAACCGCAGCACCGATAGTTAAAGCGTCCGCGGGTGGCGGCCAACCGCAACAGGCTCCGAACTCTGGGCGACCTGGCTGCGTCTTCGTCAGCGACGTCGCCGGTGCGCGGGATTCAGTCGGATCGGTTTCAGCGCGACGATGCCGTTGGGCGCGTTGTTGACGGCCCTGGCCCTGGCCCTGGTGCTGGACGACGTGCGCTTGCGCCGATAGGCGGCTGCCTCCAGCCGGAGCCCGCCGGACAGCCGGTGTCGGCTTGCTAATAATTGAACGACGTATAAAATTGGTCTAAGTTCATTTAGGCCAAGGCCAATGCCCGTTCCCCAGCCCCGACCCGCGCCGGCCCCGGAGGCCGGCCGCCGCGAGCGCAAGCGCAACCAGACCCTCGATCACCTCGCCGCGACCGCGTTCGGACTGTTCGAAGCGCGCTGTTTCGAGGCGGTGACGATGGAGCAGATCGCCGAGGCCGCCGACGTCGCCAAGGGCACTCTCTACAACCATTTCCCGGTCAAGGAGGCGTTGCTGGCGCATCAGTTCCACGGCGAACTGGCTTCGGCCATGGCCGCCAGGAAGGGGCTGGGCGAGGGCGCCGGCGAGCGCGACGGCTTCGTTTCGCGTCTGTCGACCTGGCTGGAAGCCTCGGCGCAGTGGTGCCAGGCGCGGCGCGCCTATCTGCCGCATTACCTGCGCTTTCGTTTCCGGCAGGTCGACGCCGCGGCGCGCGCGCGCGACGAGGACGGCGAACGCAGCGGCGTGGAGCCTTGGTTCGAAGCGCTGATCGCGGCGGGGCAGAGCCGCGGCGAGCTGCGCGACGACTTGTCGCCGGCGCATCTGGCGAGCTTGCTGCAGCACCTGCACCTGGCCGCATTGATGCGTTGGCTGGCGAGCGCGGACAGCGACCTGGAAAACGAGTTCGCCGCGATCGTCGAGGTCTTCGTCCACGGCAGCGGCCGCCGCGCCGGCGCGCGGACGTCGCCGTGAACGCCTGGCTGCTGGACTGGCCGGCCGCGGCCGAGGCCGGGCCCGAGCAGGCCGGCGGCAAG
>NZ_JBPKJP010000034.1:0-39413 GCF_051217035.1 Lysobacter sp. 1R34A | reverse complement strand
CGCCGCGCAGGACCGGCGCGCCGCCGGCCCAGGCCGCGAGCCCGCCGGAGATCGACAGCGCCACCAGAGTGGTCGGGATCGCGACCGCCTCCAGGCGCCCGGCCGGCGCCGCCAGCACCGCGGCGATCGGCAAGGCCGCGCCGCTGACGAAAGCCAGCGCCGAGGCGAGCGCGGCCTGCACCGGCCGCGCGCGCAAGGTGTCGGTGATGCCGAGCTCGTCGCGGGCGTGGCTGCCGAGCGCGTCGTGCGCGGTCAGCTGGCGCGCGACCTCCAGCGCCAGCTCGGGCGTCAACCCACGCTGGACGTAGATATGCGCGAGTTCGGCCAGTTCGCTCTCGGGATCCTCGCGCAGCTCGCGCCGTTCCACCGCGATGTCGGCCCGTTCGGTGTCGGCTTGCGAACGCACCGAGACGTACTCGCCGGCGGCCATCGACATCGCCCCGGCGACGGTGCCGGCGATGCCGCTGGCGAGAATGGCCGAAGGCGCCGCGCCGCTGGCGGCCACGCCGACCACCAGCCCGGCCACCGAGACGATGCCGTCCTTGGCGCCGAGCACCGCCGCGCGCAGCCAGCCGACGCGGTCGGAGCGGTGCGACTCGAAATGGCGGCTGCGCGAATGCGCTTGGGCGGACGGGGCGCGTGGGGTCATGGCGTCAGGCTCAGCCAGCGGCTCGCGTGCCGGTCCAGCGCGTTCGGCTCGAAGCCGCGCACGCGCCGCGACACCAGATGCTTGGAGCTGTAGAAGTACAAGGGAATCGCCGCATCGTCGTTGAGCAGGCGCTGCTCGGCCGCGCGCAGCCAGGCATTGCGCGCGGCTTCCGACTTCGCCGTATCGGCCTTGGCCAGGCGCTCGCGATAGCCGGGGTCGTCGTAGCCCATCCAGTTCAGCGGGCCGCCGCTGCCGAACGCGGCCAGGAAATTGCGCGCATCGGCGAGATCGCCGATCCAGCCGCCGCGAAACACCTGGGTGATGGTGCGCTGCTTGCGGTTCTGCACGAACACTTTCCATTCCTCGTTGCGCAGGCGCACCTGCACGCCGAGGGTCTGCCGCCACATCGCCGCGACCGCGAGGGCGAGGCGGCGGTGCGGGGTCGAGGTGTTGTAGCGCAGCTCGATCACCAGCGGCCGTTCGCTGGAATAGCCGGCGTGGCGATACAGCGCGCGCGCCTGCGCTTCGCGCTGCGCTTGCGGCAGCCTCGCCCAGGTCGTGGCCGCCGGCGTATAGCCGGCGATCCCCGGCGGCACGATGCCGTAGGCCGGGGTTTCGCCCAGGCCGGTGACGTAGCGGGTGAGCTTGTCGCGATCGATCGCCATCGACAGCGCGCGGCGCAGGGCCGCAGCGCGGTCGTCGCAGTCCGGCCGGACGCAGGCCTCGCTGCGGAACGGCGGGCGAGTGACGTTGAGGCCCAGCCAGAACGCGCCGAGGTAAGGCGACAGGCGCAGTTGCGAACCGAAGCGCGCGCGCAGCGAGGCCAGCGGCTGCGGCGGCACCACCTCGGTAAGGTGCAGGTCGCCGGCGGCGAAGCGTTGCAGCTCGGCGGCGGCGTCCTCGGTGACCTGGAAGCGCACGCGTTCGATCGCGACCGCGGCGGCGTCGTGGAAGCGCGGGTTCTTTTCCAGCAACAGATTCGCCTGCGGCGTCCACGCGCTGAGCCGGTAGGCGCCGTTGGAGACCAACTGCCCGGGCCGGGTGTGCTGCGCGCCGTGCCGCTCGACCGCGGGCAGATACACCGGAAACGCGATCGGCAGGGTCAGCAGGGCCGGCAGAGAGGCGCTGCGGTTGAGCTGGAAGCGCACGCTGCGCGGGTCCGGTGCCGACACGCCGAGGCGGTCCGGCGGCAGCGTGCCGGCCTGCACCGCCTGGGCATTGTCGAGCGCATCGAACAATTCGCCGAACGGCGCCGCGGTAGCCGGTGCGAAGGCGCGGCGGAAACTCGCGACGACCTGGCCGGCGTCGATCGGTTCGCCGTTGCTCCAGCGCAGGTTCTCGCGCAGGACGAAGGTCCAGCTGCGGCCGTCGGCCGACACCGACCAGCGTTCGGCCATGCCCGGCACCAGCCGGCCGCGCGCGTCCTCGGTCACCAGGCCTTCGTACAGGTCGCGCAGGACGTTGCCGCAGGCCACTTCCTGGCAGCGGTGGGCGTCCAGGGTGCTCGGTTCGGGACCGTTGCCGCGTTCCAGTTGCGACGGCATCGGCTGGGCCCGCGCCGCCGGCACGGACAGTGCGGCCAACAGCAGCATTCCCGGCAGCGGCAGCGCCGACAGAAACCTACCCGGGGGCCGCCTCCCTAGCAGATCGGCCGGCGACACGGCTGCACCATAGCGTTGCAAGGCGGGCGTTGTTCGATGCAAGGCTGGGTCTACACTGCCGGGGTCTTGCGATTGTAGGCGACGTCCCGCATATCCAGACCTTGATTCAGACAATGTGGCAAGCGGCCGGCCTTCGCACAGCGAGGCGCCGGCCGTGGCCGCTGGACCGTTTCGCGACGGCCGGCGGCTCTCCGCGCCCCGGGGCGCGAGCAGGGCATCCCGCCTTGCAGCAGGTTTTGCCAGCGAGGTGGATGTGTCCGGTCCCAGCCAAGTCAAAGATATTGAGATTCCCGATATCAAGGGCGGCGGTCGCGCCATGCTCGTCGAATACCTGGCTTCGGGCGCGCGCCCGGATTCGGACTGGAAGATCGGCACCGAGCACGAGAAGTTCGGTTTCCGCACCGACGACCTGCGTCCGCCGACCTTCGACGGCGAGCGCGGTATCGAAGCCCTGCTCAAGGGGCTGGTGCAGTTCGGCTGGACGCCGGTCGAAGAAAAGGGCCGGGTGATCGCCCTGACCCGCGACGAGGCCTCGGTGTCGCTGGAGCCGGCCGGCCAACTGGAGCTGTCGGGCGCGCCGCTGGCGACCCTGCACGACACTTGCGTCGAGGCCGCGACCCACCTGCGCGAAGTGCGCACGGTCGCCGAACCGATGGGCCTGGGCTTTCTCGGCATGGGCTTCCAGCCCAAGTGGCGCCGCGACGAGATGCCGTGGATGCCGAAGGGCCGCTACAAGATCATGCGCGAGTACATGCCCAAGGTCGGCTCGCTCGGCCTGGACATGATGACCCGCACCAGCACCGTGCAGGTCAACCTCGACGTGCGCGACGAGGCCGACATGGTGCGCAAGTTCCGCGTCTCGCTGGCCTTGCAGCCGATCGCGACCGCGTTGTTCGCCGACTCGCCGTTCACCGAGGGCCAGCCGAACGGCTATCTGTCCTACCGCTCGCACATCTGGACCGACACCGACCGCGACCGCACCGGCCTGCTCGATTTCGTGTTCGAGGACGGCTTCGGTTACGAGCGTTATGTCGACTATCTGCTCGACGTGCCGATGTACTTCGTCTACCGCGACGGCGAGTACATCGACGCCAGCGGCCAATCGTTCCGCGATTACCTCGACGCCAAGCTGCCGGCCTATCCGAATCAGCGCCCGACCCTGAAGGACTGGGCCGATCACACCACGACCGCGTTTCCGGAAGTGCGCCTGAAGAAGTACCTGGAGATGCGCGGCGCCGATTCCGGCCCCTGGAATCGCATCTGCGCCCTGTCGGCGTTCTGGGTCGGCCTGCTGTACGACGCCGAAGCGCTCGATGCGGCCTGGGACCTCGTGCTCGACTTCACCCCGGCCGAACGCCACGCCCTGCGCGACGGCGTGCCGAAGCACGGTTTCCAGCTGCCGTTCCGCGACAGCAACGTGCTCGAACTGTCGCGCCGCGCGCTGGAGATTTCCGCGCACGGGCTGAAGCGCCGCGCGCGCCTGAACGGCCACGGCGCCGACGAGTCGATTTATCTGGAACCGCTGATGGAATTCGTCGCGTTGGGCAAGAGCCCGGCCGAGCGCAAGCTCGAGCTGTTCCATGGGGCGTGGGGTGGAAATGTGGATGCGGTGTTCAAGGAGTTTGCGTACTGAGGTCGGTCGGGGCGCGATGTTTCGACCTAGTGGCGCGCCTACGCGACCCTTGTAGGAGCGGCGTGAGCCGCGATCGCACTGCTTCATTTTCGCGGCGCGGCTGTCTGGAGGCCAGGGTAGGAGCGACGCAAGTCGCGACCGCGCCGCCACGATCTCGCGGCGTCACTGGCCCTCCCTTGTAGGAGCGGCGTAAGCCGACCGCAGGGTTTCGGTTGCGACGCTTCTTGCCGCAGGGCGGTGAAGCCGAATCAAGAGCAAAGCTTCCGCCCTCAAAGGGTGCGGGTGACTTTCTCGTCCAAAGCAACAAAAGAAAGTCACCAAAGAAAAGTGCTTCTTCCTGCAAGAGCACCAGCCCGCGCGATCGCAGCCGACGCAGGGATGCTCCAGGCAGGCCATCCATGGCCCGCTTGCGCACGGCCCGCCTCCCTGCGGGCCGCCCTCCGGCTCTTCATTTGACCGGCAAAGCGGAAAATCAAAATCTCGGCAACGCAACGCAACGCAACGCAACGCAACGCAACGCAACGCAACGGTAGACGCTTCGCGTCCGCTTCTACCCCGGCGATAGCGCACCACTTCGATGGCATAGGCATTGATGCCTCTGCGCGTTCCGCGGTCGCGACTCACGTCGCTTCTACAGGAATGGTGACGTCGCACGCGCCAGTTGTTTGCGACTGCGTCTTTGCTTTGGCTGTGCGCCGCCTCGCACTAGCGAAGGCCATCGAAGACCCGGAGGCGGCCCGCAGGGATGCGGGCCGTTTTTCATCGGGACAGGGAGGTCCCGTAGGTAGATCCCTGCGCTTGCACCGCTCGTGCGGGCCTGTGATTCAAACAGAAGCACTTCTTTGGTTACCTTTGTTTTGTTGCTTTAGACAAAAGAAAGTAACCCGCCGCTTTAGTGGCGGAAGCTTTGGGTTTGATCTGGATCTTGATCGATTAGACGAAAGAGCCGCCGCAAGACCGCATCAGCGCGGTCGCGGCTTGCGCCGCTCCTACCCGGCGAGAGCACACCGCTTCGACGAGCGGCGACGGCCTCGTCATCTCTGCGCGTCCTGCGGTCGCGGCTCGCGCCGCTCCTACCCGCGCCGCCGCCGCGCGTGACCGCGGCGTCCCCATCAAACTCAACCCCGCCCCCCACGCGCGCCACTGCGCAACGCCGCAATCGCCCCGATCACGATCAGCGCCGCGCCGGCCAAGGTCGACGGGCGGGCGGGGTGGGCGAACAGCAGCCAGTCGAGGGCAGCGCTCACCGGGACCGCGACGTACATCAGCGGGGCGAGGGTGGAGGCGTTGTCCATGCCTCGATAGGCGAGGTCGCGCAGGGACTGGCTGCCGAGGCTGCACAGGGACATGCCGAGCAGGGCCAGCACCAGCACCGTGGTCGATTCGGTGCCGAGCGGTTGCGGCGGCAGATGGCCGAGGCCGAAGACGGCGAGCGGCAGGCCGACCAGCGAGGCCTGCATGTACAGCTTGAACTGGTTGCGGAACGGCGGCTGGTGTTGGGCGCTGCGGTAGAACAGCACCTGCGAGGCGGCCATGGCGAAGCCGCCGAACAGCGAGATCGCGGCGGTGCTCTGCAGGCTGCGCAACGCGGGCTGCAGCACTACCAGCACGCCGGCGAAACCGATCGCCAGGCCGCACAGCGCCGCCGGACGCAGGCGCTCGCCCAGCCAGACGCGCGCGATCAGCGGAATGAACAAGGGCCCGGTGTTGTACAGCAGCACCGCGTGCAGCAGGTCGCCGCGCATCGCCGCGAGCACGAAGCAGCCTTGCGAGATCACCACGCATACCGCCCGCACCCAGCCGGGCCGGTCGGCGCCGGACCAGACCGCGCGCCAGTCGTCGCGGCGGGCCAGGGCGACCAGGCACAGGCCCGGGATCGTGAAGCGCAGCCAGGTCACCAGTTCCGGCGGCAGACCACGGGTGTAGCGGCTCAGCAAGGCAAGCAAAGCCAGGCAGATCGAGGCGCTGGCCATCAGGCCGGCGCGCAGGGCCAAGGGACGGGGCGCGGCCGGCACGGCGACGGCGGGCAAGGAGGTTGCGGTCATGTGGTAAATCTATAGAGCCTCTCGGTCCGCATAAATCGAGAAAATCAAGAGCAGCGGTAAGTAAACATGACCACTTCGGATCCGCCGTCGCGACGCCTCCCGCCCCTGCGCGCCCTGCAGGCCTTCGCCGCGGTGGTCCGATACGACGGCATGCGCCGCGCCGCCGAGCGCATGCACCTGAGCCATGCGGCCCTGAGTCAGCACATCCAGCACCTGGAGGAAGCCTTCGGCCTGAGGCTGCTGGACCGCAGCGGCGGCCGCGCCCGGCCGACGCCGCTGGGACGCGAGTACGGCGAAGCCCTGATCGCCGGGTTCGAGCAGATCGAGGCCGCCACCGCCCGCCTGCGCATGCGCGGCGACGAAGGACGGCGCTTGATCCTCGGCGCGCCGACCAGCCTCGGCGTGAGCCTGCTGTTGCCGCGCATCGAGGAGTTTCCGGCCTATGCCGGGCTCGACCTGCAGTTGTTCTGCCCGGCGACCGCGCAGGACCTGGCGCAGAGCCGCATCCACGCCGCCTTGCTGCACCGCGAACCGCAGGCCGACGGCCTGCAAGGCGAGCTGCTGTTCGAACAGGCGATGCTGCCGGTGGCGGCGCCGGAACTGCACGCGCGGCTCGACCGCGAGCGCTGGTGGCAGGACCCGCTGCCCGGCGTGCGCCTGCTGCACGTCGTCAGCGAAGGGTGGCGCCAGGACTGGCCGAGCTGGTTCGGCGACGACCCCGCCGTCTGGCCGCTGCCGCATCTGCGCCTGTCTTCGCCGACGCCGGCGCTCAGTGCGGCGCTGGCCGGGCAGGGCATCGCCCTGATGTATCCGCGCCTGATCGCCGATCGCCTGGCCAGCGGCGAGCTGCTGCCCCTGCCGCTACCGCAGACGGCGCCGGTCAAGCGCGTCTATCTGGCCTGGTTGCCGCAAGCGCAGGGCAGCGCGCGGCTGGGGCATCTGCGCGACTGGCTGGCCGGTCTGTTGCGCGCCGATGACGATGGCGAACGCGCGACGGCCCAGTGCGCCGATGCCGCGCCGGCGCCCGCGGCCACCCCCTCTGGCGCGGCGCCCGCCGAATCACCACACTAGCGCCCGAATATCTCGCAAGGACCGCGTCATGCCGTATCTGGGCTTGGGGTTGCACGTCATCGTCGCGCTGTGTTTCGCCGTGCACGTGGTGCGCAGCGGGCAGGACCGGTATTGGCTGATGATCCTCTTCATGTTCCCGCTGCTCGGCAGCGTGGTCTACGGCTTCGCGATCTGGCTGCCGGAGCAGCGCCACAGCCGGCACGGCCGCGCCTTGGTCGGCAACGTGCGGCGCTTGCTCGATCCCGACCGCGAACTGCGCGAAGCCCAGGAGGCATTCGAGACCGCGGCCACCACCGACAATCGCCTGCGCCTCGCCGACGCCCTGTTGGCCAAGCAGCGCCCGGCCGATGCGGTGCCGTTGTATCGCGCTTCGCTCAGCGGCATCCACCGCGACGACCCGGACATCCAGGTCAAGCTCGCCCACGCGCTGCTCGAAAACGGCGAGGCCGCGCAAGCGCAGGCCTTGCTCGACGAACTGATCGCGCGGCGTCCCGACTTCCGTTCGCCGGAAGGGCATCTGACCTATGCGCGTGCGATCGCCGCGCAGGGCGACCGCGCCAAGGCCCGCGACGAGTTCGAGACCCTGCTCGGTTACAGCAGCGGTTTCGAACCGCACCTGCGTTATGCCGAAACCCTGGTCGGCTGGGGCGAACTCGGCCGTGTGCGCGAGCTGTGCGTGCAGGCGCAGGCGCGGGCCAAGCGTTTGCCGGCCTATGCGCGGCGCATGAACAAGCCGGCGCTGGACCGCCTCAAGGCGCTCGAGAAGCAAGCCTCCGCACCGTGAGGCCGGGATTGCCGGCCATTGTTTCCGGTGAAATCGTTTCGTTTGTAAGCGATTGCCGCTAGAACCGATACGCATATCGCTAGAACCGGTGCGCGGGCCAACCTGAGGCGATGGTCTCGGCGGTGCCGGCGGATCGATGCCGGCTCGCGGGAAAAAGCCGCTTGCGCAGGCCTCCTCGGCGCGGGGCGCGAGCCGGTGCGGACGAGACGATCGACGATCGCCGCGCGCGTCGCGCCCGAGGCTGCGGCAACGCAGCCGCCGCGCCGGTGTTGTAGCCTTGTCGGATGAATGTCCTCCTCGATACCAGCGACGAACCCTTGCGCGCCGTAGACTTCGCCTCGACCGACGCGCTGCTGCGCGACGACGTCAAAATGCTCGGCGCGCTGGTCGGCGAGATCCTCGCCGAACAGCGCGGACCGGAGTTTCTCGACGAAGTCGAGCGCCTGCGCCGCGCCGCCATTCGACGCCGCGAAGCGCAGGCGCCGATCGGCGCGCTCGCCGACGCACTGGCCGATACCGACCTGGAGCAGGCCAGCGACCTCGTGCGTGCGTTCGCGACCTATTTCCAGGCGGTCAACCTGGCCGAGCGGGTGCACCGCATCCGCCGTCGCCGCGACTACGAACGCAGCGGCGCCGGCGCCCAGCCCGGCGGCTTGCGCGATGCGCTCGGGGTGCTCTCGCGCCAGGGCGTCAGCGCCGAAGAAGTCGCCGCCTTGTTGCCGCGCTTGCGCATCGAACCGGTGTTCACCGCGCACCCGACCGAAGCGGTGCGGCGCGCCTTGCTCGAAAAGGAGCGCCAGATCGTCGGCTGCCTGGTCGACGACATCGACCGCGGCCGCACCCCGGCCGAACGCCGCGCCGACCGCGAGCGGATCCGCGTGGCCCTGACCGCGAGTTGGCAAACCGCCGAAGCGCCGGCGGCCAAGCCGAGCGTCGCCGATGAGTTCGAGCACGTCGGTTTCTATCTGTCCGACGTGCTCTATCGCGTGCTGCCGGTGTACTACGAAATGTTCGAGGAGGCGCTGCGCGAAACCTACGGGCCGTTCGCGCCGCTGCCGGACGTGCTCGGCTTCGGCACCTGGGTCGGCGGCGACATGGACGGCAATCCCAACGTCGGCGCCGACACCATCGCCGCGACGCTGGCCGGCCAGCGCGCGTTGGTGCTCAATGCCTACCGGCGCGAGCTGGGCAGCCTGGCCGAGTTGCTGAGCCAGTCGGTCACCCGCGTGCGCATCGACGACGCCGTGCTCGCCCGGGTCGAGGACTATCGCTACCAGTTGCCGAAGGCCGCCTCGCTGCTCAAGCCGCGCCATGCCGACATGCCCTACCGCAACCTCCTCAGCCTGATGGCGGCGCGGCTGCAGGCCACGGTCGAGGAAAGCGTGTACGGCTATCCCGATGCCGCGAGCTTCCTGGCCGACATCGCCCTGATCGAACGCAGCCTGGCGACGAACCAGGGCGCGCATGCCGGCAGCTTCGCGGTGCGCCGCCTGCGCCGCCGCGCCGAGTGTTTCGGCTTCCACCTCGCCAGCCTCGACCTGCGCCAGGATTCGGGCACCCACGATGCCGCGCTGGCCGCCCTGCTCGACCTGCCGGAGTGGGCGAGCCTCGACGTCGCCACTCGCGCCGCGCGCCTGCACACCTTGCTCGACGGCGACGCGCCGCCGGCGCGCGCCGCGGCCGCGCCGGCCCAGCCCACGCTCGACGTGTTCCGTGCCGTTGCCCGCCTGCGCCCGCGCTATGGCGAACGCGCGTTCGGCCCCTACATCGTCAGCATGAGCCGCAGCGCCGCCGATGCGCTGGCGGTGCTGGCGCTGGCCAAGACCGCCGGCTGCGTCGACCGCGACGGCCGCGTGCCGCTCGACGTCGCGCCCCTGTTCGAAACCGTCGACGACCTCGACGCCGCCGCCGACACCTTGCGCGCGCTGTTCGCCGATCCGATGTACCGCGCCCATCTGCGTGCGCGCGGCAACCGCCAGGTGGTGATGCTCGGCTATTCCGACAGCGCCAAGGACGGCGGCATGGTCGCCTCGCGCTGGGCTCTGCACCGCACCCAAAGCGCGCTGACCACGCTCGCCGCCGACAGCGGCGTGCGTATCGCCTTCTTCCATGGCCGCGGCGGTTCGATCAGCCGCGGCGGCGGCAAGACCGAGCGCGCGGTGATCGCCGCGCCGCGCGGTTCGGTCGACGGCTATCTGCGCCTGACCGAGCAGGGCGAAGTCATTCACCGCAAGTACGGTATTCGCGCGCTTGCCCTGCGCAATCTCGAACAGACCACCGGTGCGGTGCTGCGCGCGACCCTGCGGCCGCGCCCGCCGGAGCCGCGCGGCGACGGCTGGCGCGCGATGGCCGCCGAACTGGCCGCAGACGCGCGCGCCCATTACCGCGCGCTGGTCCATGAGGACGAAGCGTTCCCGGCTTACTTCCGCGCCGCCACGCCGATCGACGTGATCGAGCGGTTGCGCATCGGCTCGCGTCCGGCCAAGCGCGCCGGCATCGGCGACATCGGCTCCCTGCGCGCGATTCCCTGGGTGTTCGCCTGGTCGCAAAACCGCGCCGGGCTGACCGCCTGGTACGGCGTCGGCACCGCGCTCGAACAGGCCCTGGCGCGCCACGGTCGCGAGGCCTTGAATGAGATGTCGCGCGACTGGATGTTCTTCGGCACCTTGATAGACGACCTCGAAATGGTGCTGGCCAAGTCCGACCCGGCGATCTTCGAACGCTATTCCATGCTCGCCCAGGATTTGCCCGAAGGCGACCTGCACGCGCGCTTCCACCCCGGCATCGCCGAAGAGTTCGAACGCACCCGTCGCGCGGTACTGGCGATCAAGGGCAGCGACGAATTGCTGGCCGGCGATCACCGCCTGCGCCAGTCGATCCGATTGCGCAATCCCTACGTCGACCCGATCAGCCTGTTGCAGGTCGACCTGCTCGCCCGCTGGCGCGCCGCCGGCCGGCCGGACGATGCCTTGCAGCAGGCGCTGGTCGCGACCGTCAATGGGATTGCGGCGGGAGTGCAGAATACCGGGTGACTCGGACTCGGACTCGGACTCGGACTCGGACTCGGACTCGGGACTCGGGACTCGGGACTCGGGTTCGGTCGTGTCGTGTCGTGCTCCCAGGGTAGGAGCGACGCAAGTCGCGACCGCGCCGTATCCGGTTGCGGCGTCTACCGCAGAGCGGTAAAGCCACATCAAGATCTAAAGCTTCCGTCCGCTGACGCGGCCGGGTTACTTTCTTTTGCTGGCCCAAAAGAAAGATAACCAAAGAAAAGGCCTTCCCTGCAAGGGCACCAGCCCGCGCGATCGATGCCGACGCAGGGGTGCTCCAGACAGGCCATCCCTGGCCTGCTTGCGCACGGCCCGCCTCCCTGCGGGCCGCCCTACGGGTCAGCTTTTGACCGGCAAAGCGGTAAAGCGAATCAAAATCACGGCAACAGCAACAGCAACAGCAACAGCAACAGCAACAGCAACAGCAACAGCAACAGCAACAGCAACGGCGCCGCGTACCGACCACTGTAGGAGCGGCGTAAGCCGCGACCGAACAACCCCGCACCCGCGCCGCCAGCCGCAGATTCGCGGTCGCGGCTTGCGCCGCTCCTACCCTCGCGGAAACACATCGCCTCGATGGATGACATCGGCGTTGTTGCCCTCCCGCGTCCCTTGGTCGCGGCTCACGCCGCTCCTACAGGGATGGGTCGACGTGCTCCGATTCCCTGTTGTTGGCTTTGGCTTTGGCTTTGGCTTTGGCTTTGGCTTTGGCTTTGGCTGTGCGTCGCCGCGCACTAGCGAAGGCTAATGACGACCCGGAGGGCGGCCCGCAGGGATGCGGGCCGTTTTTCATCGGGACAGGGAGGTCCCGTATGAAAAATCCCTGCGCAAGCACCGATCGTGCGGGCCTGTGATTCAAAACAAAGCACTTTTCTTTGGTTACCTTTCTTTTGTTGCTTTAGACAAAAGAAAGTAACCCGCCGCTTTAGTGGCGGAAGCTTTGGGTTTGATCTTTGATCTTTGATCTTGATCTTGATCTTGATCCAGCTCTTTATTGAAGCGTGCGCCGCAAGGCCGCCGCAACGATGTCGCGGCTTGCGCCGCTCCTACCCCCGGCGAAAGCACGCTGCCGCGATGGGTGGCATCGGCCTGGTTGTCTCTGTGCGTCCCGCGGTCGCGACTCGCGTCGCTCCTACAGGGGCCTATCCAGGCCGACGCGAGACCGAAGCACGGCGGTCGCGTGCGCCGCCCTTACCTGGCGAAGCATGCCGCTCCGATGGAGGGCGTCGGTCCGGACTGGATCGGGGCGTCCCGTGGTACTATCCCCCAGTATGGTAACCGGCCATCCCTGGCCACCGAGGTGCCGCATGCCGCATTCGCCCGCCGAGAAGAAACGCGTCCTGGCCCGGGTGCGCCGCATCAAGGGCCAGACCGAGGCGCTGGAACGCGCGCTGGAGCAGGGCAGCGAGTGCGCCGCGGTGCTGCAGCAGATCGCGGCGATCCGCGGCGCGATCAACGGGCTGATGTCGGAGGTGCTGGAAAGCCATATCCGCGAGGAACTCGGTCAGGCCGCGTCGTCGCAGAAGCACCGCAGCACCAGCATCGACGAAGTCGCCGCGCTGGTGCGCTCGTACCTGAAGTAGGGCATCCATCGAATTCCGCCGTGTCGCCCGATCGCGACGCGCGCACCGCATCCCTCCCGACACCGGGACGTCATTGGAGAACACCATGAAAAGCCGCGCCGCCGTCGCCTTCGCCGCCGGACAACCCCTGCAGATCGTCGAGATCGACGTCGAGCCGCCGCGCGCCGGCGAAGTGCTGGTGCGCATCACCGCGACCGGGGTCTGCCACACCGATGCCTTCACCCTCAGCGGCGACGATCCGGAAG
The DNA here is from genome assembly GCF_051217035.1 of Lysobacter sp. 1R34A. Taxonomy (NCBI): domain Bacteria; kingdom Pseudomonadati; phylum Pseudomonadota; class Gammaproteobacteria; order Lysobacterales; family Lysobacteraceae; genus Lysobacter; species Lysobacter sp. 1R34A. Next base: position 26,692 of record NZ_JBPKJP010000034.1, on the reverse strand, counting down.
GTCTGTTCCCCGCGGTGCTCGGCCACGAAGGCGGCGGCATCGTGGTCGAAGTCGGCGAAGGCGTGACCAGCGTCAAGCCCGGCGATCACGTGATTCCGCTGTATACGGCCGAATGCCGCAAGTGCAAGTTCTGCCTGTCGGGCAAGACCAACCTCTGCCAGGCGGTGCGCGCGACCCAGGGCAAGGGCGTGATGCCGGACGGCAGCAGCCGTTTCAGCTACAACGGCCAGCCGATCCATCACTACATGGGCTGCAGCACCTTCAGCGAGTACACGGTGGTCGCCGAAGTCTCGCTCGCGGTGGTCAACCCGCAAGCGCCGCTGGAAAAGGTCTGCCTGCTCGGCTGCGGCGTCACCACCGGCATCGGCGCGGTCCACAACACCGCCAAGGTCCAGCCCGGCGATACGGTCGCGGTGTTCGGCCTCGGCGGCATCGGCCTGGCGGTAATCCAGGGCGCGGTGCAGGCCAAGGCCGGGCGGATCATCGGCGTCGACACCAACCCGGGCAAGTTCGAGCTGGCCAAGTCGATGGGCGCGACCGACTGCGTCAACCCGAAGGACCATGACCGGCCGATCCAGGACGTGCTGGTCGAAATGACCGACGGCGGCGTCGATTTCAGCTTCGAGTGCATCGGCAACGTCAACGTGATGCGTGCGGCACTGGAGTGTTGCCACAAGGGCTGGGGCGAGTCGGTCATCATCGGCGTCGCCGGCGCCGGCCAGGAGATCAGCACGCGTCCGTTCCAGTTGGTCACCGGCCGTGTCTGGCGCGGCTCCGCCTTCGGCGGGGTCAAGGGCCGCACCCAGTTGCCGGGCATGGTCGAGCAGGCGATGAAGGGCGAGATCGACCTCGACCCCTTCATCACTCACATCCTGCCGCTGGAGCGCATCAACGAGGCCTTCGACCTGATGCACGCGGGCAAGTCGATCCGGACCGTGATTCACTACTGAGTGCGTCGGTGAAGCACGTCCAGGTCGTCGACGGCGCCGACAACTGCGTCTACGACGTGTATGCGATCGACGATGAAGATTTCCGGTGCCTGTTCCCCGACGGGCAGGACGTCGCTTTCATCGACGAAGTATTGGCGCGAGGCGATCCGGACAGGCTCGATGCGGTATTCGAGCGGCTCTGGAAACAGCGCGTGGCCAAGCACGAGATCAGCGGACTGCACGGCTTGCTGTTTTATGGGTTGGAGCACAAGAAGGCTTACTATCCCGACCGCACCGATGCCGGCGCGATCAATCCGAACGGATCGCGCTTGCGTTGAGGTCGCGGCTTTCACCGCGACCCTCCGCAAGGGCCAATGAAGGCAAACAAGACCACCGAGGGCGTCATGCAGAAAATCGAATCCCACGCGTGCTTCGGCGGACGCCAGGAAGTCTGGAGCCATACCGCGACCACCCTGGGCTGCCCGATGCGCTTCGGCGTATACCTGCCGCCGCAGGCCGAGCGGGACGACTGCCCGGTGCTGTACTGGCTGTCGGGCCTGACCTGCACCGAGCAGAACTTCATCACCAAGGCCGGAGCGCAGCAGTACGCGGCCGAGCACGGGCTGATCCTGGTCGCCGCCGACACCAGTCCGCGCGGCGAGGGCGTGCCCGATGCAGAGGGCTACGACCTGGGCCAGGGCGCCGGCTTCTATGTCAATGCGACGCGACCGAAGTGGGCGGCGAATTTCCGCATGTACGACTACGTCGTCGACGAATTGCCGGCATTGGTCGACGCGCATTTTCCGACCACCAGCGCGCGGGCGATCAGCGGCCACTCGATGGGCGGCCACGGCGCCCTGATGATCGCGTTGAAGAACCCGGGCCGCTATCGCAGCGTGTCGGCGTTCTCGCCGATCGCCGCGCCCTCGCACTCGCCCTGGGGCGAGAAGGCGTTCACCGCCTATCTCGGCGAGGACCGCGAGGCCTGGAAGGCCTGGGATGCGACTGCGCTGGTCGCCGGCGCGCGCGAAAAATTGCCGCTGTTGATCGACCAGGGCGGCGACGACGAATTCCTGGTGCCGCAGCTCAAGCCCGAGCTGCTGCGGGTCGCCTGCGAAGTCGCCCGGCATCCGCTCGAACTGCGCATCCGCCCGGGCTACGACCACAGCTATTACTTCATCGCCAGCTACATCGGCGAGCACATCGCCCACCACGCGCGCGCCCTGCACGGCTGAGCCGGTTGCGACCTGCGGCGCCGTCGCTTGCCGCGACGGCGCCTAGGTTCGCGAGCTCGCGATCAGGCCGCGGTCACGTCGCGCAGTTCCCAACCGCTGCCGGCGAGCAGGCGCAGGCGATGCTTGATGACGTTGCCCGACAACGAAGTGACGACCACCAGGTCCTGGCGCAGGTCGCGCTGTTCGCCGTGCACGCTGGCGTCCGGATCGGTCGCGCCGAGGCTGGGGTCGACCTCGTCCGGCTCCGGTTGCTTGGCCCGCCAACGTTCGAACAGGCCGTCGTGGCGCAATGCCCCCTGCAGTTCCTCGGCGAAGCCTTCCGCGCTGACCGCGCGAAACGACAACGCAGCGTCGCTGCCGCGAGCGCGTTCGGCATCCGGCAGCGTGATGTAGTAACGGGTGGCCATCGTGGCGCCTCGTGCGAAGTTGTCGTTAGCCTATGCCGGCCAACATTGTTGGTTTGTGAACGCGCGAATTCGAACGCTTGACGACGCTCGCTCAGCGCGCCGGGACACGCGGGCGCCGTCCGCCGCCGCCCTGCGCCGGCCCATCGCGTTCGTCCGCGGACTCGCTGCGCAATGTCTCGATCAACGAATAGACCCACGGCCGCGTGGCCAGCAACAGGCCGACGCTGCGCCGTTTCGACGGCGGCAGACTGAGGTCCAGTTCCGCGGCTTCCTTGAACTCCGTCTGCAGGCGTTCGAGCTTGCGCCGCAGCACCGCCAGCGACGCGGCCCCCAGTTCGCGGATATCCAGGGCCAGCAAGGCCTCGGACGATTGGAATCCGTCGAGCAGGAACTCGCGGCTCGCCGCGCCCAGGTAGCGCGCGCGCACCGGGCCGTCGTCGCGCCAGGAGAAGTCGCGCGGCACGCGCAGGCGGACCTTGTCGCCGGGCAGCAGTTCCGCCAGGGCCAATCGGTCCAGGCGCGCCAGCAGGCGGGTCAGTTCCGGCGCGCTCAACTCGAAGCCGGCGCGTATCGCATCGGTCCGCCAGCCCTGGCAGAGCAGGTGGAACACGGTCATCAGCCGCGGCGAGCGCGCCAGTTCCGCTTCCTGTTTCGGGCTCAGGTGACGGGGCTCGTCGCGCGCGCCGCGGGAGCGGCGCGCGAGCTCGAAAAAGTCCAGGTCCAGCACCGTGCAGATGCGTTCGAGCCGCTCCAGGTCGATGCGTCCGTTCGACAGCAGGCGTTTGACGGTGGGCTCCGACAGGTCCAGCGCATGGGCGAGGTCGGCATAGCGCCAACCGCGCTCCTTGAGCACGGTCTTGAGCGCGGCGAGGAGGCGTTCGCGTTCGGCCATGGCGGCAAGGTGCCTGCAGTCGGGATGCCTGGGATCATAATCCGATACCTGATCTGACGGGGTTGCGGCTTCCGATACCGGCCGGCCAAGGTGGAACGGCCTCGCCGCCACGGTATCCGCCATGTCCGCCGCCATCGCACCGCCTACTGCACCGTTTCCTGCTGCGACCCTCCACCTCAACGATGTCCACTCCGGCCTCAACCGCACCGCGATCGCCGGCCTGCTGCAGCCGCGCAGCCTCGACCAGGCCTGCGCCGCGGTGCGCGACTGCGCGCGCCTGGGCCGTTCGACGATCGCAGTGGGCGCGCGCCACGCCATGGGCGGTCAGCAATTCCTGTCCGGCGGCTGGCTGCTGGACAGCGCGGGCCTGGACCGCATCGTCGAATTCGATCCCGAGCGTGGCCTGGTCACGGTCGAGGCCGGCGTGCAGTGGCCGGCCTTGCTGGACTGGTTGGCGCGGCATCCGGACAACGCCCGCGGCTGGACCATCCGGCAAAAGCAGACCGGCGCCGACGGCTTCAGCCTGGGCGGCGCCTTCGCATCGAATATCCACGGCCGCGGCCTGGCCTTCGCGCCCTTCGTCGAGGATGTCGAGTCGATCGTGTTGATCGACCATCGCGGCGACGCGCGCATCGCCGACCGCGAGCGCAATGCCGAGTGGTTCGCGCTCGCCGCCGGCGGCTACGGCCTGTTCGGCCTGGTCGCGCGACTGACTTTGCGGCTGGTGCCGCGCACGGTGCTGCGGCGCGAGGTCGCGCTGCTGCGGGTAGGCGAGTTGATGCCGCATTTGCAGGCGGCGATCGCCGACGGCTGCAGCTACGGCGATTTCCAGTTCGCGATCGATCCGGCCAGCGACGACTTCCTCGACCTCGGCATCGCCTCCTGCTACCGGCCGCTCGCCGATGCCGTGCCCGACCTCGCGCCGCGGCATCTGGGCGGCGAAGACTTCGCCCGTCTGCTGGGCCTGGCGCATACCGAGCCGAGCCGCGCCTTCGCCGAATACGCCGCGTTCTACCTGGCCACCCACGGCCAGCACTATGCCTCCGACAGCCAGCAGACCGGCGTCTACCTGGACGGTTACCACGCCGGCGTCGACGCGGCGCTGGGCCATTGCGGCTCGGAGATGATCACCGAGCTTTACGTGCCGCGGGCGCGACTGGCCGAATTCATGGCCGCGGCCGCCGCCTGCCTGCGCCGTCATCGCGCGCAACCGATCTACGGTACGGTACGGATCGTCTGCGCCGAGCGCAGCAGCATGCTGGCCTGGGCACGCGAGGACTGGGCCTGCATCGTGTTCAATCTGCATGTGCGCCACGTTCCGGCCGGGCGCCGCGCCGCCGCGGCCGCGTTCCGCGCCCTGATCGACGAGGCGCTGGCCTGCGGCGGCAGCTACTATCTCACCTATCATCGCCATGCCACCCGCGATCAGGTCGAGGCGGCCTACCCGCAGTTCCGCGCCTTCCTGCAGCGCAAGCGCGAACTCGACCCGGACAGGCGCTGGGACAGCGACTGGTTCCGCCACCACGAAGCCTTGTTTGCGCGGGCCGGCGCATGAGCGGGATGCCCTCGACCGATCAGTCTTCCAGCCCGGGCTCGGTGAGCCCGCACCCGAAGAACGTGTCCACCGCGATGCTGGTCGCGGCGGCAACCGTGCGGCAGGCGCGTGAACATGCCGAACTGGCGCAGCAGGCGCAGCTCGCCCGCGCCTGTCTGGAGCGCTGCGGTGCGGGCGGACGCAGGCTGCTGTGGCTGGTCGACCATGCCCTGGGACGCGCCTGCCTGAGCGCGCTGGAGGCGCTGGCCCTGCCGGGCCTGCGCGGGCATTACGCTTGGCGCAAGCGGTGCATCGCGCAATGGGCCGACCGCGCCTGCGCGGACGGCGCGGCGCAGGCGGTGCTGATCGGCAGCGGCTACGACGGACTCGGATGGCAACTGACGCAGCGGCAGCCGGCGTTGCGGGTGTTCGAACTCGACCGCGCCGGCACCGTAGCGCTCAAGCGCGAGGCGCTGCGTCAGTTGCGAGCGGATGCATCGCGCCTGCATCCGATCGGAATCGATCTGCAGCGCGACGATACGCTGGACGCTTTGCTTTCCGACCCTGGCTTCGACCCGGCGCTGCCCACCCTGTGCGTGGCCGAAGGCGTGCTGATGTATCTGTCGTCGACGCGGGCACAGCGACTGCTGCGCGCCTTGGCGCAGCAGCTGTCGTCGCCGGTCCTGGTCGCCACGGCGATGGAATTGCGGGACGGGCGGCCGCGGTTCCGTCGCGAACGGCCATGGGTACGCGGTTGGCTGCAGCGGCGCGGCGAACCGTTCCGCTGGGGCTGCGAGCGCGATGCGCTCGGCGAATGGCTGGCGGAGTGTGGCTGGCGCCTGCGCGCGTTGGCCGAGCCGGGCGACCCGGACGATCCCGACCCGAGTCCCGGCGAATGGTTGTTCCTGGCGCAAAGCGCGGCGGCATCGCCGCCGCGCTGATACGAACCGAGTGCGCGCGGCAGCGGTGCCCCCGCGCTGACCGACTGCGCGGCGACGAGGCCGCCGCCGCGCCGGTCGGTCTTAGTCTTCGTCGTGCCCGTGCGCTTCGTGCGGGCCGTGGCCCTTCGGGCAATGACAGACCGAGGTCGGGCCGAACTCGATGCCGAAGGTCTGGCCGTCGCGGTGGCGCTGCCAGTAGAAGTTCGGTGCCTTCTCGCCCCGGTTGCCGAGCTCGGCCATGTCGGCGTCGACGTCGAACAGCCGCCCGTCGACCATCACGTAGCGGGTGTCGATGGTCGAGCGGATGTTCTCCAGCGGGTTGCTGTTGAGCACCACCAGGTCGGCCTTCTTGCCGGCTTCGAGCGAGCCGAGCTGCCCGGACAGGCCGAGGTAGTCGGCGCCGTCGATGGTGGCCGCGCGCAAGGCCTCGAAGTTGCTGAAACCGCCCTGCGGCAGCATCCAGATTTCCCAGTTCGCCGACAGGCCCTGCAACTGGCCGTGGCCGCCGACCTGGATCTTGACCCCGGCGTCGCGCAGCTTCTTCACCGACTTGGCGACCTGCACATGCCAGTAATCCCAGTCCGGCGCGGTCTCGCGGCGGATCGAGCGCGCATCGAGGGTCTCGCGCGGGAAGAAGCGGTTGAGCTTCTTGTCTTCCCAGACGTTGTCGCGCGCATACCACCAGTACTCGCCGGACAGGCCGCCGTAGCTCACCACCAGGGTCGGCGTGTTGCGCACGTTGGTCTGCCGCCACAGTTCGACCACGTCCTTGTACAGCGGCGCGACGGGGATGTTGTGCTCGATGCCGGTGGCGCCGTCGAGGATCATCGGCATGTTGTGGTTGAAGGTCGAACCGCCTTCCTCGACCACCAGCATGCCGAGCTCGCGCGCGGCCTGATTGATCTGCTGGTGCTGTTCGCGGCGCGGCTGGTTGTAGCTCTTGACCGAGAACGCGCCGTTGGCCTTCATCCGGCGCAGGTGGCTGCGGGCATCGTCGATCGAGTTGATCACCGCCTTGAAGTCGCCGTCGGCGCCGTACAGGATCGTGCCGGTGGAGAACACGCGCGGCCCGACCATCTTGCCGGCCTTCAGCAACTCGGCTTCGGAGAACACGAACTCGGTGGTCGCCGAGGGGTCGTGCATGGTGGTGATGCCGAAGGCGAGGTTGGTGTAGTAGGCCCAGTTCTGCTGCGGGACGACCCCTTGGCCGAAATGCGCGGCGTGCGCGTGCACGTCGATATAGCCCGGCAGGATGGTCTTGCCGCGGGCGTCGATGACGCGCGCGCCGGCCGGCACCGCGACTGCGCCGCTGGCGCCGACCGCTTCGATCTTGTCGCCGCGCACCACCACGGTGCCGTCCTCGATCACTTCCTGCGTAGTCTCGGCATCGCGCATGGTCACCACGCGCGCATGGGTGAAGGCGACGGTGTCGCGCGCCGCGTACACCGGCAGGTCGAGGCCGACGCGCACGCCGGTTTCGTCGGCCGAGGGTTTCGCCGGCGTCGCCGGCGCGCCCGGCAGGAAGGCGAAGGCCTGGTTGAGCGGGCGCGAGTAATAGCGGTCGCCGACCATCCAGTGCAGCGACTTCGAATCGGCCGCCCAGTGCAGGTAGCTGCCGACGTCGGCGCTGACCGGCGTCACCGGCATTGCCTTGCTGTCTTTGCTCAGTTCGACCGAGCTGCCGGTGGTCATCAGCGGCGCGACATAGGCGTTGAACAACTCAGTGAAGGCGACCCACTTGCCGTCCGGGCTGATGCTGACCGAGTCGACGTACTTGAGGTTGTAAACCTCGCGCGGCTCCTCGCCGTGCAGGCCGACTGACATCAGCTTCTTCTTCAAGCCGCCGCCGGTGAGGTAGTACACGCGGCTGCCGTCGGCGCTGAACTGCGGCGCCTCGCCGCTGTCGGCGACGCGGGTCGGCTTGCCGCCGTCGGCCGACATCACGTAGATGCCGCGGTCGGCCGACCACAGGCTGCCGGTGAGGCCGCCGCCGCCGGCCTTGGCGTAGACGATGCGCTTGCCGTCGGGCGAGAAGCGCGGGCCGTAGTAGAAGCCCTTGTCCTGGGTCAGGCGCTTGCCGCCGCCACCGCCGGCGCTGGCGACGTAGATCGCGCTGAGCGCCTCGTCGGACCAGGTCGTGTACAGCAGCTTGCCGCCGTCGGCGCTGAAGCTGGGCTGGTATTCGTAGAGATTGTCGTTGCCGGTGAGGCGTTCGGGCTTGCCGTCGGGCAGGCGCTTGCGCCACAGCTGGCCGACCGCGTGGAAGACCAGGGTCTTGCCGTCGGCGCTGGTGGCGACGTCGCGGATCATCTTCGGCGCGAAGCGGCCTTCGTCGAGCTTGTGCTCGAAGCGCAGCGCCTCGGTCACGGTCTGTTCGATCGAGGCCTGGAACGCGATCGGCTCGGGCTTGCCGCTGGCCATGGCGACGCGCCACAGCTTGCCCTGCGCCCAGATCACCACCGACTTGGAGTCCGGCGTCCAGGAGAAATTCGCATACGGCCCGAAGATCGCCCAGGCCTCCTGCATGTCGTGCGACAGCCCGTCCCAGACCGGCCGGCTTTCGCCGCTGGCCAGGTCGAGCACGTGCAGCACCGACTTGTCGCGGATGCGCTTGACGAAGGCCAGCGACTTGCCGTCCGGCGAAGGCTGCGGCCGCACCGCGCCGCCGGGCGTGCCGATCACCGTCTCGCTCTTGCCGGTTTCGCGGTCGAAGCGCTTGATCGCATAGACCGTGTCGTGGACGTTCTTGTTGTACTGGAAGGCCGGGCCGGCGCTGACGTCCTCGGAGTAATAGACGTAGCGCCCGTCCGGCGAGACCGCCGGTTCGCCGAGGTCTTGCTGATCGTTCTTTTGCTTGGTCAGCTGCAGGCCACCGCCGCCGCCCGCGGCATGGTAGATCCACAACTCGCCGGCGCCGAGCGAACGCTCGCCGGTGAAATGCTTGCGTCCGACCAGGAACTGGCCGTCCGGCGTCCACGCCGGGTTGTTGAGCAGGCGGAAATCTTCCTTGGTCACCGCGACCGGATTGCTGCCGTCGGCCTTGACCCGCCAAAGGTTGTTGCCGCCGCCGCGGTCGGAGGTGAAGGCGAGCTCGCGGCCGTCGGGCGACCAACGCGGTTGCACATCCCAGGCCGGGCCGCTGGTGATGCGCCTGGCCTGGCCGCCGCCGATCGGCAGGCGGTACAGATCGCCGAGCAGCGAGAACACGATCTCGCGGCCGTCGGGCGAGACGTCCAGGTCCATCCAGGTGCCTTCGTCGGTCTCGAAGCGCACCGTCTTGGTCGGGCCGTGCGGCGCCGAGACGTCCCACTTCTTCTCGTCCTTGTCGCCGGGCTTGCTGGCGCCCTTGGCGGTCTGCGCCGACGCGCGCGCCGGATCGGTACCGGCCGGCTTCAGTGCGTCCTGTTCCAGCTGGGCGGCGGGCGCATCGCCTTGTTTCTCGCCTTGTTTCTTGTCCTGCGGTGCGGGTTGCGGCGGGTTCTGCGCGTAGGCGGGCAGGGCGAGCGCGCTGGCGAGCGCAAGGGCGAGCAGGCGGTGACTGGGCATCGAGCGGTTACCTGGGACTGACGATGGACCGAGCCTAACCCGCACCGCCGCCCGGGGCCTGGGCTAGAAGTCGTGTTCGGTGGGGTATGGCGAGGTGTCGATCGCTGTCGCCGAGTCGAGCAAACCGATCCCCAACCTTCGCTGCAAGAAAGGGAACGCTTGCGTTGCCAGGGCGAGCGGCTTCGCAGTCGCAGCGCCCCCGATGCGAGCGAGAGTCCGCGAGTGCCAGAGCCCCGAAGCCGAGGCGATCTTTCGCAGAGCGGCCAATCCGCTCCTCTGTTTGACCAAGAGGGGTGGGGGAGACTGCTTTGTCGACGCCGCATCCGCGTCGACCCTGCAGCCGCTGGACGCGCCGCTCAGCCCTTGAAGTCGGCCTGCTCGGCGGCGAAACCGACCACCACCGCACCCTTGCCGACGTTGACCATGCCGGTCAGGCTCATGACGCTTTCGAACAGCTCGACATTGTGGTTGCGGCAGGCTTCGCGCAGGCGCTCGAAGCCGGGCAGGGCGCGCAGCTCGGCGAGCTCGCCGCCGTAGCTGACGCATACGGTCGGGGTCAGCAGCCCGCTCTCGGCCTTGTGCGCGGTGAACTCGAACAGCTTCTGCGCGGCGTTCTCGTAGCCCTTGATCTTGGCGACCGGGCCGGTCTCGCCGCGGTTGCAGTGCAGTACCGGCTTGATGTCGAGCGCGGTGCCGAGGGTCGCGCTGAGAAAACTGACGCTGCGGTCGCCGCGCACGCGGGTGCGCGCGCGCAGATAGTTGAGGTCGCGCGGGATCAGATAGCCGTGGGTGTGCAGGGCCAGGTGCTCCAGGCGCGCGCGGATCTTCGGCGCGCCTTCGCCGGCGGCGCGCAGGCGTACCGCTTCGACTGCGGTGATGCCCTGGGCGGCGAACAGGTTGAGGGTGTCGATCACCCGCAGCGCGAACGGCGTGTTGATGCCGGCCGCCGAGCGCACCGGCTTGTAGTCGTTGAGGATCGCGAAGCTGGCCTGGTTCGCGTTCTCGTAGACCGGGCTGCGGGTCTTGGTGATCGTCATGCAGAACACGTAGTCGTAGTCGATCACGAGTTGGCTGACGAACAGGTCGCGCACCTGCTGCACGGTGAACGGCGTGGTCTCGGCCTCGAAACCGCGCTCGGCCAGGTGCGTATGCAGGAACTGCAGGGTGGCCTGTTCGTTGCGGTGGTCGGCCAGTACCGCCTGGCCGATGCGCACGGTGATCGGCAACAGATGGATGTCGTGCCGTTCCAGGTAGTCCAGCGGCAGATCGCAAGCGGAGTCGACGACGATTCCAATGCGCATGTTCCCCCCCGGGTAGGGCGCGTGGTGATCGGATAGGACCGCAGCATACCTTTTTGAGACATGAGTCACGCGTGAGCGCGCTTCGGGGCTTGCGTCGTTCAGGCGCGGCGACGTATCCCCACCGGCAGTTGCTTCAAACGCTGCATTTCCGGCTCATCCAGCAGTCCGGGATGCTGCAGTGCGTCAAGAGCGAAGTCGTGGGCGTCGTTGCCCCAGAACAACTCATCTCCAATGCTCAACGTAGGAACACCGAACACCCCGGCCACCAACGCGGCCTCGGTGTTCTCGCGCAGCGCCGCCTTGATCGCGTCGGTGCCGAGCGCCTGCGCCTCGACCCCGAGCGCGTCGATCACCGGCGCCAGCGCCTCGACGCTGTCGCCGGCTTCGCCGCGCCGCCAGATCCAGTCGAAGATCGCATCGACCGCTTCCGGCGTGGCGCCGGCGACCAGGCACAGCCGCAGCGCGGCCAGCGGGTTGAACGGATGCGCCGGCGGGAAGCGCAGGCTCACGCCTTCGCGCCGCGCCTGCCACAGCACGTGGCGGTAGGTGAATTCGCGTTTGCCGACGATCTCGGCCGGGCCCTTCTGGCCGCGCGCCTCGAGCACCGCGCCGAACGCCACCGGCACCAGCTCGACCCGGCGCTCGCCCAGCATCGCCTTGAGCTTCTGCCATTGCAGGTAGGAGAACGGCGAGATGAAATCGAAGTACCAGCGCAGCGTGGGCATGGTCGGTCTCTTATTTCCAGGCGCCGAGGATCAGCCCGTACAGGGCGAACTGGAGGATGTGGTAGCCGCTGTCGATCATCCACAGCATCAGGCTGCGCTGGGCGAAGGCGTAGTTGATGCCGAAGCTCATCGAGACGAAGAACAGCCCGACCACGAAGCCCACCCCGAAACCGTCGGCGGCATTGGCGTTGGGCGGCAGGAACACGGCGAACATCAGCGCGGCCAGGAAGCTGCAGCCGATGGCGGTGGCGAACACGCGGCCGGGATGGACGGGCTTGGCGTCGGGGTCGACGCCGGCCTCGCGGCACCAGCGCGTCTTGAACAAGGGCCCGTACCACAGCCCGCCGAGCAGGAAGGACGAGGCGGTCGCCGCGAGGATCGCCAGCCAATTGAGTTCGAGGGTGGGCAGAGTCATCGCGCGGGTCTCCTGTCGTCGGCAAGCGACAGGATACGCCTGGGGCCGCCGCTGGGGCGCCGGGAGCGGCGCGACCCGCGGCCGCGTGGTCTCCGCCGCGTCGTCGACCCGGTCGACTACGAACCTTGCAGACGCGACCTTGCACCCGCACCCGCACCCGCACCCGCACCCGCGTTGCCGTTGCCGATGCGCAGTCGCGGCTCGCGCCGCTCCTGCCCGGGGCCCCGATCGCGAGCCCTCAGCGCGCCGTCGCCGGATACGCGCGCGGCAGGCCGGTGTCGCTGCGCAGGTAACGGTCGCGCAACTCGGTCTGGCGGCTGCGCATCTCGATCGCGCGGCCGTCCATCCACACCTGCAGGGCGACGTGAGCGACATCGAGCGGGTCGCCGCTCCACAGCACCAAGTCGGCGCGCTGGCCCGGGGCGATGGCGCCGACCTGGCCGGCGACGCCGAAGGCTTCGGCCGGCACTCGGGTCAGGCCGGCCAGGCCGTCGGCCCAGGGCAGCCCCGCGGCGACCGCGTTGCCGGCGAGCTGGCGCACCTTGCGCGCATTGTGCGAGGCGCCGCTTTCGCTGAAGCCGACCGCGACCCCGGCCGCGCGCAGGCGCGCGGCGTTTTCCATGCTGGCGCCGACCTGGTCGAAATCGCTCGGCAGGTTGGACAAAGGATTGACGAACACCGGCACCTTGGCCGCGGCGAGCTGCGGCGCGAGCCGCCAGGCCTCGCCGCCGCCGGCGATGGCGATGCGCAGCCGGTGCCGCGCGGACCAGCGCAGCAACTGGCGGATGTCGGCGGCGCGGTCGACGCCGAACACGATGCGGCCGCCGCCGTCGAGGTACTTGAGCAGGGTCGAACGCCCCGCCGGCGTCAGCAGCGCGGCATGGTGGCCCGGGGCGATGCGGCCGCGCGCCTCGTCGATGAGCTGGTCGAGGATCATCCACTGCGCCGCGCGCGAACTGCCGCTCAGGCCCAGGCCGTCCTTGCCCAGGCGCACGAACAGCACGCGCGGGCCGATCGGGTCGGGGCCGCCGTCGAGGCGTTCGACGCCGCCCTGGCCGGCGACGATCGAGCCGCCGGGGGCGGTGCCGACGCCGAGCAGGGTCCAGCCGATGCCTTCGATGCGCGCGACCGGGATCAACACCGAGTCGGGGTTATAGGCCAGGGTCACGTCGAACTCCGGCCGCACCGTCATTTCCTTGGTGTCGGCGCCGAGCGCGACGGTCTGGTCGACCGTGGATTTTTCGCCGGAGACTTCCTCCAGGCCGAGCTCGGTGATGCCGCCGAACAGGGTCGGGGTCAGCGGCCGGCCTTCGGCCTCGACCACCTGGGCGCCGGCCGGCGCGGACAAGCCCTTGCCGATCGCGCGCACCACACCGTTGCCGACCAGCACGTCGGTCCGTTCGAGCGAGCCCTGTGCGGTCGCGGTATGCACGGTGGCGTTGCGGATCAGCACGTTCTGCGCCGCCGCGCCGAAACTCGCAAAGCCGCAGGCCAGGGCCAGCAACAGGGCGCTGCGGCGCAGCCCGCGGCCGGCTGCGCTCGCTGCGACGGCGCCGGACATGGATTCGTTCCCGGGCCGCTTCATCGCACGCCTCCGGTCTGGGTCGCCGGTTGCCCGAGCAGGAAGTCCGACCTGGGTTGCCGCGACGGGTCGGCGCGGTCGTAGACGCGCGCGCCGTCGACATAGACCTGCTCGGCCTTGGCGTAGACGCTGAAGGGGTTGCCGTTCCACACCACCACGTCGCCCATCTTGCCGGGCTCGAGGGTGCCGGTGCGTTCGCCGATGCCGAGCGCCTTGGCCGGATTCTGTGTCAGCCAGCGGATCGCCCGCTCCGGCGCGATCTCGATGCCGGCCAGTCGTGCGTGCGCGATCACCTTGGCCGCTTCCTGGTTGAGGCGCTGGATGCCTTCCTCCGAATCCGAATGCACGATCGCGCAGCTGTTGGCCGGGCGGTCGACGATGGCGATGTTTTCCTGGATGCCGTCGAAGGCTTCCATCTTGAAGCCCCACCAGTCGGCCCACAGCGCGCCGCAGACGCCTTCGGCGGCCAGGCGGTCGGCGATCTTGTAGGCCTCCACGCCGTGGTGGAAGGCGCTGACCTTGAAGCCGAACTCCTTGGCCAGGTCGAGCATGGTGGTCATCTCGTCGGCGCGATAGCAGTGGATGTGAACCAGGATGTCGCCCTTGATCGCGCCGGCCAGGGTGTCGAGCTTGAGGTCGCGCTTGCCGCCGGTGTCCTTCTCGCTGTCGGCGCCGTTGCCGTTGCCGGACTTGGCGCTGCTCTGCCACCAGCGCTTCTTCGCCGGCGCGGCGGCCTTCGGACTGGTCTTGCGCAGGTATTCGCTGGCGTCGATGAAGGCGGCGCGGTAGCCGGCGACGTTGCCCATGCGCGTGCCCGGCGGGGTGTTGCGGCTGCCGTAGACGCGCTTGGGGTTCTCGCCGCAAGCCATCTTCAGGCCCCACGGCGCGGCCGGGAACTTCATCGCCTGGTAGCTGGTGGCCGGGACGTTCTTCAGCGTCACTCCGCGCCCGCCGATCAGGTTGGCCGAGCCGGGCAGGATCTGCAGCGAGGTGACGCCGCCGGCGAGCGCGGCGGCGAAGCCGGGGTCCTGCGGCCATACCGAATGCTCGGCCCAGACGTTCGGCGTGACCGGGCCGGTCATCTCGTTGCCGTCGCTGTGCGCGCCGACCCCGGGGCTTGGATAGACGCCGAGATGCGAGTGGACATCGATGAGGCCCGGGGTGATCCACTTGCCGGTCGCGTCGACGCGGGTGGCGTCGCCGGGCGCGTCGAGGGCGCGGCCGACCGCGACGACCTTGCCGTCGCGCAGCAGTACGTCGGCGTCGTCGAGGCGCTGGCCGGCGCCGGTCAGCACGGTCGCGTGCTGCAACAGCACCGGGCCGGCGGCGAGCGCCTTGTAGGTGCTCGGGTAGGGGTCCTGGGTGTAGCGGGAGGCCGGCGCGGGTGTGGCGGCCTGCACGGCGCCGGCGAGCAGCGCCAGGCCGCAGCCGGCCAGTAACGGTCGAAACATGGATTCCCCCAGGACAGAGCGAGCGACGGACAACTTTGGAACCGTAACGGCCGCCTGAGCCCCTGCCAACCCTGACTATCGTCATGGGCGGTGCGACAATGGCCGGACAACAACAAGAACAGGCACCGACCATGAAAGAGAAAGAACAGATCGTCGAAAACTGGCTGCCGCGCTACACCGGCGTGCCCCTGGACCAGTTCGGCGAGCACATCCTGCTGACCAATTTCGGCGGCTACCTGCACACCTTCGCGCGCCTGACCGGTGCGCAAGTGGTCGGCCTGGACCGGCCGATGCCGAGCGCGACCTTCGACGGCATCACCATGATCAACTTCGGCATGGGCAGCCCGAACGCGGCGACCATGATGGACCTGCTGTCGGCGATCATGCCCAAGGCGGTGTTGTTCCTCGGCAAGTGCGGCGGCCTCAAGCGCAAGAACCAGCTCGGCGACCTGGTGCTGCCGATCGCGGCGATCCGCGGCGAAGGCACCTCCAACGATTACCTGCTGCCGGAAGTGCCGGCCCTGCCGGCCTTCGCCCTGCAGCGCGCGGTCTCGACCACCATCCGCGACCTCGGCCACGACTACTGGACGGGTTCGGTCTACACCACCAACCGCCGCGTCTGGGAACACGACGACGCCTTCAAGGAACGCCTGCGCCAGATGCGCTGCATGGCCATCGACATGGAGACCGC
Source organism: Lysobacter sp. 1R34A (assembly GCF_051217035.1). NCBI lineage: Bacteria > Pseudomonadati > Pseudomonadota > Gammaproteobacteria > Lysobacterales > Lysobacteraceae > Lysobacter > Lysobacter sp. 1R34A. Next base: position 11,043 of record NZ_JBPKJP010000034.1, on the reverse strand, counting down.
GACCGTGTTCGCCGCCGGCTTCGCCAACCGCATCCCCTGCGGCGCGCTGCTGCTGGTGTCGGACCAGCCGATGATCCCCGAAGGCGTCAAGACCGAGGCCTCCGACGCCAAGGTCAGCGCGAGCTTCGTCGACACCCACATCAGCGTCGGCATCGAAGCGCTGAAGCTGATCCGCCGCCACGGCAAGTCGGTGCGGCATCTGCGGTTCGACGAGTGATCGCTGCGGCGCCGCTTCGCGCCGCAACGGACGCAAGCCTTGATCTACAGGCGCCGACGCACAGAACCCCTTTCCCGCATGCGGGAGAGGGGGTGGGATGAGGGCGACAGCAGCTCTGCGCACGAGCCGTGCCCGCCATCGCAGATCTGCCGCGCGGCCCTGAACCGTTTATCGATGAACGAGCGGATAACCCTGTTTTTATAGGGGTTCTGCGACGCCAAGCACACGACATCGCATGGCCTGAGACCCCCCGCGCCGACACTGTATTCCGAGGCCGGAGGACAGGTCATGGAACAGCTCATCTTCACCATCATCGGCGCCTTGCTTACCTGGGCGTTCTACTTCATCCAGCGTTTCGCCGAACGTCGCGGCACAGTCGACGCGATCGAGCGCGGCAAGCAGTTGCTCGCGCTCAAGCAGGAACTCGACGGCGCGCACACCAGCGTCGAGGAACTGCGCCGTTTCGAAAGCCGGCTGGTCGGCAAGGCCGAAACCGCGGCGCGCATCGCCGACAGCTATTTCAGCAAGGCCGCCGCGGTCGCGCGCGACAACGAGGACGCGCGGGTCAGCGAGGCCGACATGAGCCAGCACGCGATCGCCGAACTCAGCCGCGAGGAGGTGCGGCTGCAAGGCCTGGTCGCGCACCTGCGCAAGCAGCTCGGCGGCGAGGATCTGGCCGCGTTCGAACGGGCGCACGAGGCCTGGCTGACCTTTCGCGAATGCCACGCGCGTTTCGTCTCGCAGTCGTACTCGGCCGGCCCGATCCGGCCGCTGATCCACGCGGTGACGATGGAGAGCATCACCGTGGCCTGGATCAACGAGCTGGAAACGCAGCTCGGCGAAGATCAGGCGGCTTGAGGCGCATCGGGGCGGCATCCGATGGCCTGGGGTCGCTCGCGACCCCGTCGGATCGATTGCCCGGCGGGTCGTTGCGTCGGGTCCATCACGACACGGCGTTCGTCGCAGGCATGTATGGTTCGACGGTGTCGGCGCCTGCGGCGACGCAGGCCGCCGATGCCGGGGAAACGCGACAGCTTCGCGTGCGGTTTGCTAGGGTTCGCCCCTGATCCTCAGCGAGAACGCGTATGTCCGTCACCGCGAAAGACGTCGTCGATTTCTGGCGCAATGCCGGCCCGGCCCGCTGGTTCGATCGCGACGACAGCTTCGACCATCAGTGCCGCGCCGGCTTTCTCGACGCTCACCACGCCGCGGCGCGGCGCGAACACGACGATTGGGTCGAGCGCGACGCCGAATCCGCGCTGGCCTTGTTGATCCTGCTCGACCAGATCCCGCGCAACGTATTCCGCGGCAGCGCGCATTCCTACGCGACCGACCCGCTCGCCCGGCATTACGCCCGGCGCGCGCTGGAACTCGGCCACGACCTGAGCATCGAGCCGGCGCTGCGCGCCTTCTTCTATCTGCCGTTCGAGCATTCCGAGCAGCTCGAAGACCAGCGCCGCTCGGTCGAACTGCACCGCGGCCTGCCGCCGAACCCGGACGGCAGCGATGCCGCGCAGTGGGCCGTCACCCATCTCGACATCATCGAACGCTTCGGCCGCTTCCCGCACCGCAACGCCGCGTTGGGCCGCGACAGCACCGCCGAGGAACAGGCCTATCTCGTTGGCGGCGGGTTCAAGGGCTGAGCCCCGGCGCGGGTTCCATCGCATCGCAACCCCCTGTAGGAGCGAGGTCAGTCGCGACCTCGCCACCACCCGAGCCTGCGCCACGACCCGCCAGCGCGCGGTCGTGGCTCACGCCGCTCCTACAGGAAGCGACGCAATGGCTCTTGGGTAGGAGCGACGCAAGTCGCGACCGCGCCTCTACCGGAACCGACGCAGCGACCCGCCAGCGCGCGGTCGCGGCTCGCGCCGCTCCTACAGGAAGCGACGCAATGGCTCTTGGGTAGGAGCGACGCAAGTCGCGACCGCGCCTCTGCCGGAACCGGCGCAGCGATCCGCCAGCCCGCGTCGCGGCTCGCGCCGCTCCTACGCTTGAAGCGGTTGCGACGCTTTCAGTCCAGCAACCGTTGTTGCGGCGAATACGGAACGACGCGCAAGGTGCGATCCTGGATTTCGCCGACCATGCGGCCGTGAACGCGGGTCTGGCGCTTGATCTCGGTCCATTCCTCGTCGGCCATGAACTTGCTCCAGCGGTCCTTCATCGTCGTTTCGTCGGGCCATTCGAGCAGGTAGGCGAACTCGGTGCGTTGTGCAGTCTTGGTTTCCCACATGGCGACGATGCGGAAATCGTAGCGACGCATGATGCGCAGGGCGTGATCGCGGAAGCGGGCGTGGAAATGCGGTTTGGTGTCTTCGAAGATTTCGTAGATGCGCAGTTGCTGCACAGGGCCGACGGCCGTAGCAGTCGGGGTGTCGGCGGCATGGGCGAGCGAGGCGGCGCAGCACAGGGACAGAAGCAGGACGAGCGCACAGCGAAAGGCGGGCACGGCGGTAGCGTTCACAGGGAAGACTCCGGTCGGAAGGCGCCGATCCGTGGCGATGGTCGTGCAGGCGGGACGGCGGCTGAGTGGCCGCCGCCGAGCTTAGGCGATGGCCTCGCCCCGTCCATCGGCCAGAAGTCGTTATTGCGGGGATGCCGGGGCGACGGTCGCCGCGTGTCCGGCGCTTCGGGGTAGGAGCGACGCAAGTCGCGACCGCGCCCACCGAACCGGCGCCGCGATCCGCCAGCCCGCGGTCGCGGCTCACGCCGCTCCTACAGGAAAGCAGCGCCCCGGCTCGTGTTGGAGCGACGTAAGTCGCGACCGTCCCCCACCCGAACCGGCGCCGCGACCCGCAGCCCGCGGTCGCGGCTCACGCCGCTCCTACAGGAAAGCAGCGCCCTGGCTTGAGTAGGAGCGACGCAAGTCGCGACCGCCCCCCACCCGAGCCTGCGCAGCGACCCGTCGGCCCGCGGTCGAAGTTCGCCGCACCGCAAGGGTAACGACGACGCCCGTCGGCCGCTTCCGGGCGCATCCGGAGCCTGGAAACGAAAACGGCCGCGACGCAAGGCGCCGCGGCCGTTCTCACGGACTCGCCGTCGGATCAGTACTTGGGAATCGACCCGTCCAGGTCGGCCCAGGCGTCGATGCCGCCTTCGATGTTGTAGACCTCGCGGAAACCCAGCTGGCGGAAGTGCTCGGCGGCCTGGGCGCTGCGCCCGCCGTGGTGGCACAGGAACGCCAGCGGGGTGTCCTTGGGCAGGGCTTCGAGGGCGTCCGTGCCGCCGTCGAAGGTGTCGAAGGCGATGCCGACGCGGGCGATCGCGCGTTCGTCGGCCGGGCGCACGTCGACCACGCGCAGCGAGCCTTCGCCGGCGCGCGCGAGCGCCTGCTCGGGCGCGATCGGCTTCACCGCCGGCGGCGCGTTGGGGTTGGTGATGACCAGGCCGCGGCCGCGCTCGTCGTCGGCCCAGTCGATGCCGACGCCGTCGGCGCGGCGGGCGTTGATCCAGTCGGTCTGCACGCGCACGCCTTCGGATTCGACCGCGATGGCGTTGGGATCGACCGGCGCCAGCTGCAGGCGCACGTTGTGGCGCGCGTCGACCTCGAGCTGCACCGCGTAGTTGTCGCCGGCGTTGGCGACGGCGTCGCGCAGCATCTGGGCGGCGGCCGGCGTGATGGTGAGCTTCGGCGGGCTACGGTCCGGGGTCGGCAGGCCGAGCAGTTCGTGCAGTTCGCCGCTGGCGGCCATCTGCTCGACGATGTCGCTGCCGCCGACCAGTTGCGCGTCGATGTAGAGCTGCGGGATCGTCGGCCACTCGCCGTATTGCTTGATGCCTTCGCGGATCTCGGCATCGGCGAGCACGTCGACGTGGGCATACCCCTGCGGCAGCAACGCGTTGAGCGCGCCCGAGGCCTTGGCCGAGAAGCCGCACTGAGGGGCGTTGGGGGCGCCCTTCATGAACAGCACGACGCGGTTGGACTGGAGCAGGGTTTCGATGCGCGAACGCAGGGCAGGATCGAGGGACATGGAGGTCGGCCGGGCGGGAATAAAGGCAAGGTGGGGGCGGGCAGTCTACGCCGCAAGGTAGGATGCGCCATCCGCCGGCGAGCCGGGCTGCCGCGGCCCCCCTCCGACCGTTGGAACCGCCCGCCGCGCATGAACACCATCGTCGTCGCCCACCGTCCGCCGCGCCGTCCCGGCGCCTGGTTGTGGCTGTTTCTCGGCTCGCAGCTGCTGATGGTCGCCTTGTGGGCGCGCTACGGCTGGACGATCGGCCTGCCGGCCTTGCTGCTGAGCCACGGGGCGATGGTCTGGGGCACCCTGTGGCCGCGCTCGGGTCTGTTCAGCCCTGTGCTGTCTCGGCTGCCGACCGACCAGCGCGTGGTCTGGCTGACCATCGACGACGGCCCCTCCGACGACACCCTGGCCCTGCTCGACCTGCTCGACGCGCACCAGGCCAAGGCCACCTTCTTCGTGGTCGCGCAGCGCGCCGAGCAGCGCGCCGACCTGCTGCGCGAGATCGTCCGGCGCGGCCACGACCTCGGCAACCACAGCGACAGCCATCCTTCGGGGCGGTTTTGGATGCTCGGGCCGGGGGCGATGGCCGCCGAGATCGGAGGCGCCCAGGCGCGCTTGCAGGCGCTGGCGCCGGGGCTGCGCCTGCGCTGGTTCCGCGCGGTGGTCGGCATGGCCAATCCGTTCACCGCGCGACCGATCGCCGCGCTGGGCCTGACCCGGGTGGCCTGGAGCGCGCGCGGCTTCGACGCGGTCGCGGCCGACCCGGCCACGGTGGTGGCGCGGATCGAAAAAGATCTCGCGCCGGGCGCGATCGTGCTGATGCACGAGGGCGCGCGCCACGGCCGCAATGTCGAGACCATGGCGGCGTTGTTGCGGCGGCTGCGCGAGCTGGACTACCGCTGCGTGGTGCCGTCGGTCGAATGAGCGCGGATTGCCCGGGAGCCGTTTAGATCGGGGGGCGCGATCGCGGCTTGCGCTCCTACCCCAAAGCCGCGCACCAAGTGCAGGAGCGGCCCAAGCCGCGACCGCGATCTATCGCGCGGTCGCGCAAGCCTCAGCCTCACTCCGCACGCGCCGCCACGATCCGCCAGTTGTTGAACGGCGTGCGCCCGAACAGCGGGGTGAACTCGACCTCGAGCCCGGCCTCGCGCAGACGCGCGCGCAGGGCCTCGCCGTTGGGGTAATAGCGCGGCATCGCGTTCATCCAGCCCAGGGCGCGCGAGAACAGGTCGACCGCGCGGGTAATGCGCGCGCGGCCGGTGCCGTCGTCGAGGCCGGTGCGGATCACCAGGCGGGCGCCCGGGGTCAGCATCGCGATCATCGCGTCGATGGCGCGCGCCTGCGCCGGGTAGGGAATGAACTGCAGCACGTCGAGGATCACCACGCTGCCGCGGTGCTCGGGCACGCGCTGGGACAGGTCGACCGTCTCGAACACCGCGTGGTCCAGGCCGACCCGCGCGGCGGCGCGGGTGGCGCGGCGGATCTTGGCTGCGTCGCTGTCGACGCCGCGGTAGGGCAGGCGGATGCCGTCGGCCAGCAAGGTGTGGGCGAGCAGGCCGAGGCCGCAACCCAGGTCCAGCAGCGGCGCGCGGGTGCCGCGCAAGGCCGCGCTGACGCCCGGGTAGAGCGGGTCGCTGCCGAGCTTGGCGCGGCTGTAGTAATAGTCCCAGCGGTTGCCGAGCGGATGCTCGGGCAGATAGGCGCGCGCGATGCGGTCCGCCTGTCCGTGGGCCATGGCTTGTACCGCTTGGTTCATTGCTGGGTCCGGGCTCCGTTCGCGGCCGTGCCGCCGGCGGCAGTGTGGCATCCCGGCGCGGTCGGCGCTCGGCTGCGGCGGCATGACGTCACAAAGCGCATCGCGGCAGGCGCGTGCGGCCCGCGTTTCGACCCGCGCCGCTTCGACCTGCGCCGCTTCAGCCGGCCTGTGCCTGCAACAGCCGCTGCGCCACCGGCACGGCGAGTTCGGCCCACTGCGCGTACATCGCCGCCGACGGATGCAGGCCGTCTTCGGCGACCATCGTCGGCTCGTTGCCGCGTGCGCGCGAGACCGGAGTGATGTCGACGAAGGCGACGCCGTGGCGCGCGCAGATCTCGCGCGCGGTCTGGTTGAATACGTCGAGTTCGGCGCCGATCGTGGCCGCGCCGCGCTTGTCGCTGGCGCCGAACGGAGTCGCGCCCCAGTCGGGGATCGACAGCACCAGCACCCGGTCGGCGCGACCATGCGCATAGCGGATCGCGCGTTCGAGCAATTCGCGGAACTCGCCGCCGTACTGCACCGCGCTGCGGCCGCGGTACTGGTTGTTGACGCCGATCAGCAGGCTGACGAAGTCCCACTGCCCCAATGGCTCGGCCAAGTCCAGCGCGAGCGCGAGCTCGTCGGTGGTCCAGCCGGTGGTCGCGACGATGCGCGGGTCGTCCAGGCCGACGCCGCGCTCGCGCAGCGCCGCGGCCATCTGCAGCGGCCAGCGCCCGGCTTCGGGCACGGCCTCGCCGATGGTGTAGCTGTCGCCCAGCGCGAGATAAGTCAGCGCCATCGCCGCCTCAGGCCACCGCGGCGCGCTGCGCCTCGACCTGCGCGCCGCGGTCGGCGTAGCGGTCGAGCACGCGCTCGATGCGCTGGAACACCTCGCGCACCTCGGCCGGCTGCGGCAGCAGGGTCACGCGGAAGTGGTTGCGATACGGCACGTTGAAGCTCGAGCCCGGCACCACCAGCACGTCTTCGGTTTCCAGCAGTTCCAGCGCGAAGCGGTGGTCGTCGAAGCCCTGCGCGGCGGCGCCGACCACGGCCGGGAACGCGTACAGAGCGCCGGCGGGGGCGACCAACTGCAGGTGGCGGCTGGCTTCGACCGACTCGATCACCGCGCGGCGCGCTTCGTACAGGCGTCCGCCCGGTTGGCACAGCGGGGTGATGGTGTCTTCGCCGTTGAGCGCGGCCTCGATCGCGAACTGGCCCGGCACGTTGGCGCACAGGCGCAGCGCGCCGAGCAGGTCCATGGCGTGGTGGAAATCGCCGCTGGCGACCGGATCGCCCGACAGCACCGCCCAGCCCACGCGCCAGCCGCAGGCGCGGTGCACCTTGGACAGGCCGCCGAAGCTCAGGCAGGGCAGCTCGCCGGCGATCGGCGCGACCGGGGTGAACTGGGCATCGTCGTACAGGATCGAATCGTAGATCTCGTCGCACATCAGCAGCAGCTTGTGACGCGCGGCGATCGCGACGATGCGCTCGATCAGCTCGCGCGGATAGGCCGCGCCGGTCGGGTTGTTCGGGTTGATCAGCACGATCGCGCGGGTGCGGCTGGAGATCAGTTGCTCGATCTCGTCCGGGTCGGGCAGGAAGCCGTTCTCCGGCTGGCAGCGGTAATACACCGGGCGGCCGTCGTTGAGGATGGTCGCGGCCGACCACAGCGGGTAGTCGGGCGAGGGCAGCAGCACTTCGTCGCCGGGATTGAGCAGGGCGCGCAGCGACAGGTCGATCAGCTCGCTGACGCCGTTGCCGACGAACACCCGCTCGGGCGAGGCGTTGGGCGTGCCGCGGCGCTTGTGGAAGGCGGCGATGGCCTCGCGCGCGGCCGGCAGGCCTTGCTGGTGGGTGTAGGGATCGGTGTTGGCGATGTGGTCGGCGATCGCGCGCTGCAGATGTTCGGGCGCGCGGAAACCGAAGGCGCCGGGGTTGCCGATGTTGAGCTTGATCTGCTTGCGTCCCTGGGCCTCCAACTCGCGGGCTCGCCGGGCCAGTTCACCGCGGATTTCGTAACGGACTTCGGACAGGCGTTCGCGGGTTTTCAGGGGCGGCAGTGACATCGGGGCAGGGCTGGGTCGAAAGAGAGACCCCCAGACTAGCTGAATCGGTCCGGCGAATCAGCCGGGACGGCGATTCCCGGCGGGCGCGATCTGCGCCGGCGCGCACGGATTGGCCGGGCGGGCGGCTCCGCTCCCGGGCCCGCTGCCGGCCTGACGCTGGGCCCTCGCCGTTCCGCTGCCGGCCGGCGACGGCAAAACCCGCGCCCGGCCTATGTAGAATCGCGCCATGCCCATCGTTCCCCGCGCCTTTGACTCCTGAACTCGCTGCTTTGCAGGCGATCGGATGGCCGATCTCGGCCGCCGACCCGTTGCCGGCCGACCCCGTCTGGCGCCAGTTGCTGCTCGACCACCCCCGGGCCCGCCCGGCGCGGGTGACCGAACAGCACCGCAGCGGCTATGTCGTGTCCGAAGGGCCCGACAGCGGCTATCGGGTCGAATCCCTGCCCGAATGGCAGCGCCCGGCGAGCTACAAGAAAGGCGCGGTTGCGCCCGAACAGCGCCCCGGGGTCGGCGACTGGCTGCTGATCGAAGGCGATGAAGCACGCGCCAAAGTCGTGGCCCTGCTGCCGCGCTACAGCGCGATCAAGCGCGGCGCCGCCGGCGAGCACTACAAGCAACAGCTGATCGCGGCCAACATCGACACCGTGTTCATCGTCTGTGGACTGGACGCCGACTTCAATCCGCGCCGGATCGAGCGCTATCTGCTGCTGGTCCGCGGCGGCGCCGAGCCGGTGGTCGTGCTGACCAAGGCTGACGAAGCCACCGCCGCCGACGAAAACGCGGTCGCCGAGGCCACCGGCGCCCTGATCGAGCTGGCCCAGGGCGTGGCGATCCGCGCGGTCAACGCCCGCGACCGCGACGGCAGCGTCGCGGCGATGGCGCCGTGGCTGCAGCCGGGCCGCACCGTGGTGCTGGTGGGCTCCTCCGGCGCCGGCAAGTCGACCCTGACCAACAGCCTGCTCGGCATCGAGCGGATGAAGACCGGTGCGGTCCGCGAAAGCGATGCGCGCGGCCGCCACACCACCACCCACCGCGCGTTGATTCCGCTGCCGTCGGGCGCCTGCCTGATCGACACCCCGGGCATGCGCGAGCTCAAGCCGACCGGCGAGGAAGACGTCGCCGAGAATTTCAGCGATGTCGAGGCTCTGGCCGAGCAGTGCAAGTTCCGCGATTGCTCGCACGACCGCGAGCCCGGCTGCGCGGTGCGCGACGCCATCGAAGCCGGCCGCCTCGACCCGCAGCGTTTCGCCAGCTACCTGAAACTGCGCGACGAAGTCGCCGGCGCGGCCAACAAGCTGGCCAACCGGCGCGCGCAGAAGGCCGACGTGAAGCCGGCCGGCAAGGCGCCCAACAAGCGGCCGGACGACAAGCATGGGCGCCGCTGAGCGCCTTCGTTTCCCCGCAAGGCGCGGCGCGTGCGGATCGCTTGCGTTGGCGCCGGAGCCGGAGCGACAACAGCCCTTCGCGACCCGCCGCCTAAGTCCTGCCGCATGAGCCTGCTCAGCCCCAGCCTGCACAGCGAGATCCAGCATCACGCCGCGCTCGATGCGCGCATGGTCCGGGTCGCGCGCGGGATCAAGTTGCTGACCATGGCGAGCTGGCCGGCCGGCCTGGAAGTACAGTTTCTCGAAGACTACGCGCGCGGCGTCGCGCAGTTGCCGGTCATCGAGTACCCGAAGTACGACTTCAGCGATGCGCGGCGCGAACTCGAAGCGGTCGCCGCCGGGGCCGACCCCGATCATCCGCTCGGCGAGTACCTGATCGAGTCGGCGCACTCCTGGGGCGTGGCCGCGCAATTGGTCGAATCGCTGGGCTCGACCGAGGTCACCGGCTACTCGGTGCAGTTGTTCGGCAAGCCCGATGCGGCGCTGCCCGGCCAGGGGCCCAGCACGCGCGAGGCCGCCAACCATTTCATCTCGATCGCCAACGAGCTCGACCGCGAGCTGATGTCGCCGGCCGAAACCGTCGAGATCTCGGCGACCGCGCTGAGGCTGCAACTGCAGCGCGACCTCGACGACTACTTCGACGCCCGCGTGATCGAGGTGGTGCTCGACCCGGACCTGATCGCCAAGGCCGCGGCCGGCGCGACCCGGATCCGCCTGCGCAGCGGCGCGGCGTTCAGCGACTACGACCGCCATCAGCTGCTGCAGCACGAAGCCTTCGTGCATTCGCTGACCGCGCTCAACGGCCGCGAACAGCCGGTGCTGCCGAGCCTGGCGCTGTCGTCGCCGCGCACTACCGCGACACAAGAGGGCCTGGCGACGTTCGCCGAGCAGATCACCGGCAGCATCGACATCGGCCGGATGAAGCGCCTGAGCCTGCGGATCGACGCGGTGGCGATGGCGCTCGACGGCGCCGACTTCATCCAGGTGTTCCGTTATTTCATCGATGCCGGCCAAACCCCGGCCGACAGCTTCGCCTCGGCCCAGCGCGTGTTCCGCGGCGTGCCCACCAACGGCGGTTCGGCCTTCACCAAGGACGCGGTCTATCTGCGCGGCCTGGTCGGCGTGCACACCTTCTTCCGCTGGGCCTTGCGGCAACAGAAGCTGCACCTGTGCCGCTGGTTGTTCGCCGGCAAGATGACCCTCGGCGACGTGCAGCGGTTCGAGCCGCTGTTCGACAGCGGCGTGCTGGCGCCGCCGCGCTGGATGCCGCCGTGGATCACCCGCGCCAACGGCCTGGCCGGGATGCTGGCGTTCTCGCTGTTCGCCAACCGCATCCGCCTGGACCAGATGGCGGAGGGGGATTTCAGTGAGATCGGGTGAAGGCGGGGACCAGGAACTAGGAACCAGGAACCAGGAACCAGGAACTAGGCACTAGGCACTAGGCACTAGGAACGAGTGGGGGCTCCGAACTTCTCGTTCTAGTTCCTGATCACTCGTTCCTGGCTTCAAACCATAGGCAGCTCACCGTCGACGCGCGCGGGTGCGCGCGCTGCGGCCGATCCCGCTCGGGGCGGGGCCCGCTGGTGTACCTGGACGCGCTCAGGCGCCGCCAGTGGCTCCAGGCCCGCCGCAGTACCGTCCAGCCCGGCCCGCCCATACGCCGGCGTCGGTTCGGCGCCCG
>NZ_JBPKJP010000033.1:0-39670 GCF_051217035.1 Lysobacter sp. 1R34A | reverse complement strand
CCTGCCAGCAGAACTGGAACGGCGGCGGCGGCGGCGGCGCGGGCGGCAGCTCGGCCGCGACCGGCCTGACCGCGGTCACCTTCAACAACGGCGTGCAGGCCGGCAACGGCGCGGCGCTGATCTGTTTCGCCCCGACCGAATTCGCGGTCGGCGGCTCGGCCGGCGGCCAGACCGGTCCGGTCACCCTCCAGCTCGCCGCGACCAACCCGGCCAGCTCGCAGCAGGTCGTGGTCGCGCAGGCCGCCACCAGCTTCGTCTTCCCGACGCGCCTGCCGCAGGGGGCCAACTGGAATGTCGGCGTGCTCGCCAACCCGGCGGGCCAGTTGTGCACGGTCAATCCCAGCAGTGGCCTGGCCATCGCCAGCGACGTCACCAACCTCGTACTCAGCTGCGCGACGGTGGCGGTGACGGTCAATCCGGCCACCTTGCCCAACGGCGCGCTCGCGACCGCGTATTCGCAGACCCTCAACGCGACCAGCGCCAACGGCGGTACCGCGCCGTACACGTTCGCGGTCAGCGCCGGCGCCTTGCCGGCTGGCCTGAGTCTGTCCAACGCGGGCGTGCTGTCGGGCACGCCGACCGCCGCCGGCAGTTTCAACTTCACCGTTCAGGCGACTTCTAACAACGGCTTCAGCGGCACTCGCGCCTACACCTTGACGATCGCGCAGGGCAGCCAGGCGATCACCGCCTTCGCCGCCAACCCGGCCGCGCCGGTGTACGCGCCGGGCGGCACGTTCACCGTCTCGGCCACCGGCGGCGCCTCGGGCAATCCGGTCGTGTTCGCCACCACCACGCCGGCCGTCTGTACGGTCGCCGGCAGCACCGTGACCATCGTGGCCGCGGGCAGTTGCGCGCTGACCGCCAACCAGGCCGGCAATGCCAACTACAGCGCCGCGCCGCAGGCCACGCTGGCGGTAAGCATCGCGACCGCCAGCCAGGCCATCACCGCATTCGCCTCCAACCCGGCCGCGCCGGTGTACGCGCCGGGCGGCACGTTCACCGTTTCGGCCACCGGCGGCGCCTCGGGCAATCCGGTGGTGTTCGCCGGCACCACCCCGGCGGTCTGCACGATCAGCGGCAACACCGTCAGCATCGTCAGCGCGGGCACTTGTTCGCTGACCGCCGATCAGGCCGGCAACGCCAATTACGCCGCCGCCCCGCAAGCGGTCCTGGACGTGGCGATCGGCGTGGCGACCCAGTCGATCAGCAACTTCGCCGCCAACCCGGCCGCGCCGGTGTACGCGCCGGGCGGCACCTTCGCGGTGTCGGCCACGCCCGGTCTGTCGACCAGCCCGGTGGTATTCGGCAGCGCCACGCCGTCGGTGTGCACGGTGGCCGGCAGCACGGTGTCGATGGTCACGGCCGGCACCTGTTCGTTGACCGCCGACCAGGCCGGCGACGCCAACTACAGCGCCTCGCCGCAGGTGACCCTGGACGTGGCGATCGCGCTCGCGGCCCAGGCGATCACCGATTTCGCCGCCAACCCGGCCTCGCCGGTGTTCGCCGCCGGCGGCAACTTCACCGTCTCGGCCACGCCGGGCGCGTCGACGAGCCCGGTGGTGTTCGCCAGCAACACCACCTCGGTGTGCACGGTCGCCGGCGCCACGGTGACGATGCTCGCCGCGGGCACCTGTTCGTTGACCGCCGACCAGGCGGCCGACGTCAACTATAGCGCCGCGCCGCAAGTCGTGCTGGACGTGACCATCGGTGCGGCCGCCCAGGCCATCACCAGCTTCACCGCGAATCCGAGCGTGCCGGTGTATACCCCGGGCGGCAGCTTCACCGTGTCGGCGAGCGGCGGCGCCTCGGGCAACCCGGTGGTGTTCGCCAGCGCCTCGCCGACCGTGTGCTCGGTCAGCGGCAACACCGTGACCACGCTCGCCTCCGGTACCTGCTCGCTGACCGCCGATCAAGCCGGCAACAGCAATTACAACGCCGCGCCGCAAGTGGCGTTGCAGGTGACCATCAGCGGCGGCACGCCGACCCTGGCGTGGATCGGCGACATCGCCAAGACCGTCGGCGAGGCGGCCTTCGACCTGCCCGACCCGAGCAGCAACAGCGGCGGCGCCTTCAGCTTCAGCAGCGCCAATACGGCGGTGGCCACCGTCAGCGGCCGCCGGGTGACGATCGTCGGTTCCGGCGTGGCGACCCTGGTCGCGACCCAGGCGGCCAGCGGCAGTTATCTGCAGGCATCGATCAGCACCACCCTGACCGTGGCCGCGCGTCCCGACCCGACCCGCGATCCGAGCGTGGTCGGCGGCCTGCACGCGCAAGTCGACGCCAGCGTGCGCTTCGCCTCGGCGCAGCAGTCCAACATCCACGATCGTCTGCGCCAGCAGCGTTTCGCCGGCGCCAACAGTTCCAGCAACGGCGTGGCCCTCAATCTGAGCAGCCGCTCGGGCGGGGCGATGTCGCTGACCGCGGGCCAGGTGGCGTCGATCGAGCCGGTGCGCCTGCCGGAAGGCTGGGGCCTGTGGACGGCCGGCAGCATCACCAACGGCCAGCGCGAACGCAACGCGCGCAGCGACGGTTTCGACTTCCAGAGCGACGGCATCACCGTGGGCGCCGACTGGCGCGTCGGCGAGCGCTTCCTGTTCGGCGTGGCCGGCGGCTTCGGCTGGAACGACACCGATCTCGACGACGGCCGCTCCAAGCTCGACGCCAAGCAACGCGCGTTGTCGCTGTACGGCCTGTGGCGCCCGAGCGAACGCTGGTTCGTCGACGGCATCCTCGGCTGGGGCCGCCTGGACTTCGACATCCGCCGCTACAGCGCGACCGCCGGCGCCACCGCCAAGGCCGAGCGCGACGGCGACCAGATGTTCGGCTCGCTGACTGCGGGGTACGAACACGGCGGCGGCAGCGGCATGATGCTGACCGGCTACGGCCGCCTCGACAGCAGCCGCACCAAGCTCGACGGCTACCGCGAAACCGGCCTGGGCATCTACGACCTGAGCTACGGCTCGCAGACCGTGGAGAACAGCGGCGCTTCGCTCGGCATCGAGGGCAGCCTGCCGATCGTCACCACCCGCGGCAACCTGTTCCGTCCGTTCTGGCTGCTCGAATACCGCGAGGCCATCGACAACCGCAGCGACGTCAACCTCAACTACGTGGTCATGCCGGTCGCCAACGACTACGTGCTCGGTCTGCGCAGCTACGGCGACAACGCGCTGAGCTACGGCGCCGGCATGGACATGACCTTCTCCCGGGGTTGGAAGCTGTCGCTGCTGATGCGCCGCCAGCACGGCAGCGGCCAGGACCCGAGCACTAGCTTCGGTCTGCTGTTGTCGTTCTCGCCGAGCCTGCAATCCAGCGCGGCTATGTTGATGCCGAGCGCGCAGGACGTGGCCGACGCGCTGGACGCGACCGCCTCCGCGCAAGCGCCGGAGACCGGGCGCTGAGCGCCCGCGTCGAATAAGCGATAGGTTCGCCCGGCACCGCGCTTGCGGTGCCGGGCGACAGTTTCTGGGAGGTGCTCTGTTCGGGCAGCGGTGGCGGACTCCGACCGTCAACGCTCTACTGGAGAGTAGCGCCGCCCATCCACGGCTTGACAATAGCCTCGGGCACGCGAGAAGCTGCGCCAATTCGCGAAATGCCGCTCCAGTCCGCCATGCTTTCCGGTACGGGCGGGGTGTTTGCGCGAACAAGAGCGTGGGAACGTGGCGCATCCGCATGCCGGCCGGCGCTAATCCCTCGCAGGGTTGGGCGATCGTATTGCAGGATGCAGTTTTGGCAGCAGCCATCGCCAGCCGCGGCTCGAGCCGCCGTCGACCAGGGCAGCTTACTTACGCGCCCGCGATTCTTCCGTCTTCGCCAGGACGTCCAGCCGGGGCCTTCGGACATATCCGTAGTTCGGCGCCCGTGCGCCGGCTTAATCCGGAGCAACCCGAGCGCACGCCGGCATTCGCCCTGCATGGGCATTCCGCGGCTTTCTTCTCTTCTTCTCTTGCGTGCGCACGCGCCGATGCGCGGCGTTCCGCATGACTCTTTGACTCGTACGACGAGGGAACGATGTACACCGACGAACAAGTGCAAGCCGTAATAGCGACCCTGACCCGGCAGATGGCAGTGATTTTCGGCCAGGAGCTGGAGGCAGCGGGCCTGGAGATCGATCTGCTCAGCGACAACGCTCCTGGCTCCGCGACCGAGAAGATTCTCGCCGATATGTACAAGCGGGCGATGGTGAAATCGGCCGACCTGGTCGCGCTGTTCAATCTCGATCCTGGGTTGAACCAGAACGAGACATGGCAAGGGATTTACTCGCGCCTGAGTTTCGACCTCAATACGATGGTCGAGACCTTGCAGAAGGAAGGCACGACCGACTATGAGAAGCTCGGCGAGATCGTCGGCAAAATCAACACGATTGCCGGCGTGGACATTCCCGGCACAGACCAGACGGTAGGCGACGCCACCAAACTGGGCGAGTTTTTCGGGCTGGTGGAACAGAGCATCGGCCATTTCGACCTGATCGAGGCGGCGCGCAACCGCGACATCAGCAAGGTGCTGACTACCATCATCATGCTCCCGGTCGGCATGATGTCCGATGCGATCGATAACGCGGCGACGGTCACCGGGCCGTTCGGCTGGGCGCTCAAGTTCGTGGTCGGCTCGGTTCTGGATTTCGTCGAGGACAAGGTCGAGGGCGAGCTGGAGGAGTGGCTGGCCAAGAAAACCGCCAATCAGGAAGCGGCCTGGGTAATCGCGCGCTATACCGGGATGTATGGCAACGGCGCGTTCGACTACGGCGATATCCAGGCCGTCACCCAACTGGGTGGCGCGGGCGCGGACACGCTCACGGGCATCGCTGGCTCGAAGAACATCATCTCCGCCGGCGGCGGCGCGGACTGGGTGTTCGGCAGCGAGAACGACGATGCGCTGGGCGGCGGTTCAGGCGCAGACGAACTGTTCGGCAACGGAGGAAACGACCAGCTGATAGGCGGCGCCGACGGTGACGTGCTCGATGGCGGCGCAGGGGGTGACTACCTTGAGGGCGGTGCCGGTTTCGATACCTACCGTTTCACCGCCCAAGATCTCGCCGACGGCCGCAGCCAGGACGTTATCGTCGATAGTGACGGTCTGGGCAAGCTGATGTTCGGCGCGATCTCCATCGGCGATTACTCGGTCAACAACGTGACTCGCGACGGGCTGGGCTGGGAGACCTCCGATCGCAACTTCCGCCTGCAGGTAATCGACGGCAGTGAAGGACGCTCGCTGTTCATCCGCTATCGGCCGACTGGGGCCAGCATCGTCATCAGGGGCTGGGTCAACGGCGCCCTGGGCATTACCCTGCCGAACCTGGGGCAACCGGGCACTCCGGAAAACCCGTACTTGCTGACCGTCAACGACGATATCCTCGGGCGCGACGGGGACAAGGACGAGGCGACGGTGGTCAGCGGGGACGACACCATAGTCTCGCTGGGCGGCAACGACGGCGTGGACGGCGGCTACGGCGACGACTTCATCGATGGCAGCCATGGCGACGATCTGCTGCTCGGCGGTCCAGGTTCGAACAAGCTGCGTGGCGGCTTGGGCAACGACATCATTCTCAACTATTCGGTGGTCATGGACTGGCGTCGCTGGGACGATTCCATGGTGGGCACCGGCGAAAGCCTCGAAGATATCCATGCCCGCCTGAACGCGCGCGGCGACGTTATTGCCTATGGTAACGGGTGGTTCGTCTATAACGACCGCGGCCCGCGCAGCGACAACGCCCCCGACCATTTGTGGGGCTTGCAGATCGAGGCCTGGGGTCCGAACGATCACAAGCCCGAAACCGACGATATCTTCGTCGATCTCGACCCGAATCTGCACAAGAACGGCGACGACGAAATTCTCGCCGGCGAAGGCTCCGATATCGTCCATGGTGGCGAGGGCAACGACACCATCGAAGGCGATATCGGCAACGACCTGCTGGTAGGCGGCCGCGACAACGACTATATCAACGGCGGCGACGACGACGATTTGATCCTCGGCGACGATTTCACTCAGCCGGGCACCTACTTCGAGTACATCGGCAGTCGTTCTTCCAGCGGCTCCAACGTGTCGGGAAGCGATGTGCTGCTCGGCGGCAACGGCAACGATCGCATCTACGGCCAGGGCGGCGCCGACACGTTGTATGGCGGCGACGGCGACGACATCCTCTCCGGCGACCGGCTCGACGAAGGCATGCCGTATCGATTCCCGAACTCCGGCATCGGCGGCGGCGACTATATCGACGGCGGCGCCGGCAACGACTTCATCTACGGCGACGATGGCGCAGACACTCTGCTCGGCGGCGCCGGCAACGACACCCTGATCGGGGACTCGATCGTTATCGATCCTGCGCTGCACGGCGACGATCAGATATCCGGAGGCGCCGGAAACGATACTGTTTTCGGCATGAGCGGCAACGACGTGATCAATGGCGGCGACGGCGACGACATGCTGGTCGGCGACGCGGACTCATCGCAGTTCCCTCTACAGCACCACGGCAACGACAGGATCTACGGCGGCGCCGGCAACGACCAGTTGCAGGGCGGCGGCGGCAATGACCTGCTCAGCGGCGACGGCGACCAGGACAAGCTGTTCGGCGAGGAGGGGGACGACGATCTGCGCGGCGGCGACGGCCAGGACGAGCTGGTGGGCGGGATCGGCAACGATACACTCGACGGCGGCAGCGGCTCCGATGGCGCCTGGGGCGGCGACGGCGACGATCGCCTCCGCGGCGGTTCAGGCTGGGACCATTTATACGGCGAGACCGGCAACGACAGCCTCGATGGCGGCATCGGCGACGACAGGCTGTTCGGGGGAATCGGCAACGATCGCCTCGACGGCGGCGCCGACAAGGACTACCTCGATGGCGAGGAAGGCGACGACTTCCTCAACGGCGGGGACGGCGACGACCAGCTGAGCGGCGGGGAGGGGCGCGACCGCTTGTACGGCGGTAGCGGCAAGGATGAGCTGGCCGGCGAGGCCGGCGCCGATATTCTCGATGGCGGAAGCGGCGACGATGTGGTCGACGGCGGCGGCGGCGACGACGAAGTCAAGGGCGGCGACGGCAACGACCTACTGTTCGGTAACGAAGGCGCCGATCGTCTGGGTACCGATGCCGGTGACGATCGGCTCGCCGGCGGCAACGGTCACGACGTCTACGCTATAGAGCGCGGCTTCGGCCGCGACACGATCTTCGTTCCCTATGGCAACGACGACATGCGCGACGTGGTCGAGTTCGCCCTCGGGATCGCTACCGCCGACGTGACTTACACGGTATCGGCCGACGACCTGATCGTTGGCATCGTCGGCAGCGAGGATCGACTGACCATCGAGGATTTCTTCGCCGAAGTCGGCAACAAGGTCGACTTCAGGTTCGCCGACGGCACGTTGATCACCCGCGAGCAGATGTTCGGCCTGCTGGGCGTCGGTGCGCCGATCGGAGGCACCGACGGCGACGATCATCTGCGCGGTACCGAAGGCAACGATAATCTTTACGGCAAGTTCGGCAATGATCGCATCGAAGCCCTTGGCGGTAACGATTTCGTGGAAGGCAGCGACGGCGACGATACCATCGTCGGCGGTTCCGGCGACGATGTGCTGTCCGGCAGCGCAGGCAAGGACACCTATCTGTTCGAAGCCGGTTTCGGTACCGATCGGGTAGACCTGAAGAATTGGGTCTATGGCGAGGATGTGATCCGCTTCGGCGACAGCTTGTCGCGGCGCGATGCGAAAGGATTGCGGGTGGGCGACGACCTGTTCGTCCGCTTCGCTCGCCCGGACGGCGGCACCGATTCGGTGCAATTGCAGAATTTCTTCCTGCTCGGAAGCGACCGCCATGTCATCGAGTTCGCCGACGGCGTGCGTTGGACCTCCGCTGTCTGGGGCTACGAGCCTTTATGGACCGGCACCGCCGATGCAGACAACCATGTCGGCACGCAGTACGACGACAATTTAGATGGCGCCGGCGGCAACGACGTCCTGTACGGACAGGCCGGCAACGACCGCATCGAGGGAAATACGGGCGACGACTATCTGTA
The DNA here is from genome assembly GCF_051217035.1 of Lysobacter sp. 1R34A. NCBI lineage: Bacteria > Pseudomonadati > Pseudomonadota > Gammaproteobacteria > Lysobacterales > Lysobacteraceae > Lysobacter > Lysobacter sp. 1R34A. Next base: position 31,664 of record NZ_JBPKJP010000033.1, on the reverse strand, counting down.
TGGCGGCGACGGCGACGATCTGTTGCTGGGTAGCGACGGCAACGATGTCGCCGAAGGCGGGAATGGCAACGATCGTTTCGTTGGCATAGAGAATATCGTCGAGCATGCCGGTCAGGGCATCGACACGATGGTGATCAGCGGCGGCACCAATGCCGAGTATCGGATGGCCGACAACGTCGAGAACTTGGAGGCGACGTTCCAGGGAAGCACCGTCTACGACATCTGGTACCGCGGCAACGGCTTGGACAACACCATGACGGTGCTGTCTTCGGCCCACGGCACGGTGATCGACGGTGGCGCGGGCGCCGATCACATGATCTATCTCGGTAAGGGGGCCGCATTCCAGTTCTCACCCGTTACGTTCTGGATAGACAATGTCGGCGACACCATCGAGGTCCGAGGCGATTACCTCGACGTAAACGTTTCCAGCACGCTCGGCGGAGACTACGCCATGCAGGCGTTTCTCGATGGATATTTAACTTCCACAACGGCGGTCACCAGGATTATCGGAAACGCACTCGACAATACGATCGACGTGCGATACGCCGCGGGCGGCTCGCGTTTGATAGGCGGCAAGGGCAACGATACTTTCGTGGTCTCCGACCCGGGTTCCGTTGCGATCGAGGAACTGGCCGGCGGGGGTAACGACACGCTCGATTACCGCGGCAGCGCCGAGTCGGTCGATCTGCGAGCGCTGGCCAATATCGAGAATCTGAAGATGAATGGGCATGGTGTCGGGTACGGCAACGATGCCGCCAATCGCCTAGTCGGCAACAAGTACGGCCAGGATCTGTACGGCTTCGGCGGCGACGACGTGCTGATCGGCAACGGCGATTCGAACGATCATGGCTATGGCGTGCATCGTCTGTACGGCGGCGAAGGCAACGACACCCTCAACGATGGGGCGTCCTGGGCCGACGATGTCCTCGACGGCGGGTCGGGGGCGGATGCCATGTTCGGCGCCATGGGCAACGAGATATTCCATGTCGATAACCTCGGCGATACGGTCAGCGACAGCGGCTATCAAACCGGCGCGATCGGCAATGCCGACGCCGCCCACATATCGGTGGACGGCTATCGGCTACTTGCAGGCAGCGGGATCGAGACGGTGCGCCTGGTCGGGCAGGCCCGCAGCTTCATCGCCGACGAAGGCAACGACCTCTCTCTCATCGGCAACGAACACGACAATCTTTTCGATATCCGCGGCGGTAAGCACAGCGTGTCCGGCGATACGGGCAACGACATCTACCGGGTCGCGCGTTGGGCCGGCGGCGAGGTCAGCATCAACGATGTCGACGCGACCGCCGGAAATCTCGATCGGATCGAGTTCGGCGCGGGCATCGCCAGCACCGATATCGTCGAGGTGACGCGTACACCGTATGCGGTGTCGTTCGTCGTGATCGATCCGGTTGGCGGCGGACGCCAGGCCGTGAACTTCGACTACCGGCCCCAGGAGGGCAGGGGCATCGAAGAACTGGTGTTCGCCGACGGCTCGCGGATGAGCCTGCAACAACTGCTTGCCTTGTCCAACAGCGCGCCGATCTCCGGCGAAAGCATTCCATGGCAGGAGGCGGTGCAGGGTGAGCAGTATCGCTATACGTTGCCCGCTGACGTGCTCTACGATCTTGACGACGAAACGCTGAGCTACAGCTTCGACCGAGAGCTGCCGTCCTGGTTGAGCTTCGATGCGGCTACTCGGACGTTCTCCGGGCTCGCTCCGGCGGGCGACGGGCTGCCGTTGAGCTTCTACATCACGGCCACCGATCGCGCTGGACTGACCGCTTCGACGCAGTTCTCGCTGCTCGTCCTCAATGCGATCCGCGGCACTGAGCTGGGCGAGACATTGAGCGGTACCGCCAGCAGCGAGGTGATCTATGGGTACGGCGGCAACGATGTCTTTACCGGCGATTTGTACGGGGACCGTCTGATAGGCGGTGCCGGCGACGACACTTATGTTCTCGGCGACGCTTACGCCCAGGTCGTCGAAGACCAAGGCGGCGGCTACGACCATGTGCAAAGCAGCCAGTACCACGAGCTGGCCGCGAACGTGGAGAAACTTACGCTGACCGGAAGCGCGCACGTCGACGGTATCGGCAACGTCATGGATAACAGCCTGATCGGCAACGCCGGCCGTAACAGCCTGGTGGGCGGAGATGGCAACGACACGCTTGACGGCGGCCGTGGCACGGACACGCTGGTCGGCGGCGCGGGCAACGATATTTACCTCTGGAACAGTGCGTACGGCAGCGACTTGGTCGACGACCAGGGCGGCGGCAACGATGAGGTTCGTTTCGGCCTGACCGTGGACAAATTGCTGTTCAAGCGCGACGGCGACGATCTGCTGGTTTCCGCCGATCGCGGCACCACCATCGCGATCCGCGTGCAAGGCCACTTCCTCGGCGGCGACAGCGCGATCGAGGCGGTCTCCGGCACCGGCGGCGCGCGCCTGACCGCCGCCCAGATCGAGACGATGACCGCTGCCGGTTTCGACTGGAGCGGGCAAGGCACCGATGCTGGCGAGACCATCAGCGGCGGGGGCTTGCGCGACGCGCTGTACGGAAACGGCGGCAAGGACACTTTGTTCGGCTATGCCGGCGACGATCGCCTGGACGGCGGCGACGGCGACGACTATCTGGCCGGCGGCAACGGGTCGGCGGCCAATACCGGCAACGACCTGCTGATCGGAGGTGTAGGAGCCGATACCCTCGTTGGCGAGGATGGCAACGATCGGATGTTGGGCGGCCTGGGCGACGACAAATACGTCTACGGCGGTGGCCAGGACATCATCGACAACAGCGGCGGCGGCACGGACTGGCTGATGTTCAACAGCGCCGCCTACGCGGTAGAGCGCACCAGGCTGAGTTTCCATCGCGACGGCGACGACCTGCTGGTGCGCGTGGATGCGGACGCCGCCAAGCAAGTGCGAGTGCTCAAGCATTTCCTTGGCGGCGAATACCGGCTGGCCTATGTCCAGCCCGGCTCCGGCAGCGCGATTCCGGCCTCGCAATTCACGCTGACCCCCGCCAGTGCCGGCGCGAGTTCGGGCAGCAACGAGTATCGGCTCGAGGATTCGCTCGGCGACGCGGTTTTGTTTTCAAGCCTCAAGGACGGCTCAGGACGTTGGCTGGCGCCGACGATCGACCGCATGCCGTACGACATGCAGACACGGGCGCTGGTGTCGGCCATGGCAAGCTTCGGCGCGACGGACGGGATGGACAGCGGATCACCGATGCGCTCGGAGAGCGTAATGACGGCCATGGCCTTGAGCGCGCCGTTGTAGTTTTAGCCCACGCCCCGCGTACCGCGGCGCTGAGTGCCCGCGGGTAAGACAGTTTCGCCCGGCACCGCCCTCGCGGTGCCGGGCAACGCCGTCCCGCACAGGCAATGCTGCTCCCTGTGGTAGTGGCGGTGAGCCGCGACAACCAGAGCGGTGGTCGCGAGCGCAATTGCCCGAAGCCATGAAGGACCGGCTGCATTATGGGTCTGGTTTCGATGGCGCCGCAGCTTCGGATGCCGGCGTGGTAATGCACCGCTCTCGCCTGCCGCGGCATACGCCGTTCCTACAACGGATTGATGCGACGAAGGCTTAATCTGCCGCCGGCGATATGTTCACTGCGATGCTTTCCTGCAGATGTTCGCTGTGCCAAGTGCGGGGGCCACGAGCGTGCCCGGCGATATGCAGCACCGGATGCCGATGCCTTGGCTGGGTCACGATGAATTCCAGTTCGATCGTCGCACCATCGATCGCGATTTCCTATCGGATCGGTGGTTGATCGATCAGGGCGAGCAGTTGCGCAGGCGGCCTGGCCCGGATCGCTTCTAGTTCGCGCGCCAACGCGGCGTAGGCCTTGGCCGTGTCCATGGTTCGCCTCTGCGTCCTCTCTCGATAGTTGTGAGCGCGGCGCCGGAACGATTCGACGCCGCGCCGACCAACGGCGCCGGCTTATTCGACCGCCAGCCCCTCGACCTTCTGCCAGCCGCGCGGCAACAGGCCGCCGCGGGTGGCGCGGGCGCCGAGGTAGGGTTCCAGGTCCTTCCACGACAGGCTCATGGTGCGGGCGCCCGACTTGACGGTCAGGGTGCCGCCCGGAGCGACCACGGCGACCGCGATGACGCGTTCGGTGCCGAGCTTGGCCTTGGGGATGTCGATGATCTTGTTGCCCTTGCCCTTGTCGAGCTCCGGCAGCTCCGACACCGGGAAGGCGAGCAGGTGGCCGACGTTGGTCACCGCGACCACGCGATCTTGTTCGACGTCGCCGACCTGCGCCGGCTGCAGCACCTTCGCGTTCGGGGTCAGCGACAGCATCGCCTTGCCGGCCTTGTTGCGGCCGGTCAGGTTCTCGAAGCGGGTCACGAAGCCATAGCCATGACTGCTGGCGAGCACGAAGCGCGTATCGTTGTCGCCGGCCGCGAGCGCCTGGAACGAGGCGCCCGGCGCCGGCGAGAAACGGCCGGTCAGGGGCTCGCCGTTGCCGCGCGCCGAGGGCAGACCGTGGATCAGGGTCGAGTAGGACCGGCCGGTCGAATCCAGGAATGCGACCTGCTGGGTGCTGCGGCCGCGCGCCGCGCCGAGCAGGCTGTCGCCGTCGCGATAGCTCAGGGTGGCGGCGTCGATCTCGTGGCCCTTGGCCGCGCGCACCCAGCCCTTTTCGCTGATGACCACGGTCATCGGCTCGCTGGCGACCAGTTCGGTTTCCGACAGGGCCTGGGCGGCGTTGCGCGCGACCAGCGGCGAACGCCGCGCGTCGCCGAATTTTTTGGCGTCGGCCAGCAACTCGTCCTTGATCAGCTTCTTGAGCTTGGCCTTGCTGCCGAGGGTGGCGATCAGCTGTTCGCGTTCGGCGGTCAGTTCGTCCTGCTCGCCGCGGATCTTCATTTCCTCCAGGCGCGCGAGCTGGCGCAGCCGGGTTTCCATGATGTAGTCGGTCTGTTCTTCGCTGAGCCCGAAACGCTTCATCAGCACCGGACGCGGTTCGTCCTCGCTGCGGATGATGCGGATCACCTCGTCCAGGTTGAGGAACGCGGTCAACAAACCCTGCAACAGGTGCAAGCGGCGCTCGACCTTGTCCAGGCGGTGGGTCAGGCGGCGGGTGACCGTGTCGGTGCGGAAGCTCAGCCACTCGCTCAGGAAGGCCTTGAGCCCCTTGACCTGCGGCCGGCCGTCCAGACCGATCACGTTCATGTTGATCCGGTAGCTCTTCTCCATGTCCGTGGTCGCGAACAGGTGGCCCATGAGCTGTTCGACGTCGACCCGGTTGGAACGCGGCACCAGCACGATGCGGGTGGGGTTGGCGTGGTCGGACTCGTCGCGGATGTCTTCGAGCCACGGCAGCTTCTTAGCCCGCATCTGCGCCGCGATCTGTTCGATGACCTTGCCCGGCGAAGCCTGGTAGGGCAGTGCGGTGACGACGATGTTCGGGCCGTCTTTTTCGAAGATGGCGCGGGCGCGCACGCTGCCCAGGCCGGTTTCGTACATCGCCAGCAGATCGCTGCGCGAGGTGATGATCTCGGCCGGGGTCGGATAGTCCGGCCCCAGCACGTGCTCGCACAGGTCGCGGGTGGTCGCATCCGGGTCGTCGAGCAGGCGCACGCAGGCGCTGACGATCTCGTTGAGGTTGTGCGGCGGCACGTCGGTGGCCATGCCGACCGCGATGCCGGTGGTGCCGTTGAGCAGCAGGTGCGGCAGGCGCGCCGGCATCCAGGTCGGTTCTTCCAGGGTGCCGTCGAAGTTCGGAGTCCAGTCGACCGTGCCCTGGCCGAGCTCGCCGAGCAGCACTTCGGCGATCGGGGTCAGCTTGGACTCGGTGTAGCGCATCGCCGCGAACGACTTGGGATCGTCGCTGGAACCGAAGTTGCCCTGGCCCTCGACCAGCGGATAGCGGTACGAGAACGGCTGCGCCATCAGCACCATCGCCTCGTAGCAGGCGCTGTCGCCGTGCGGATGGTATTTGCCGATCACGTCGCCGACGGTGCGCGCGGACTTCTTCGGCTTGGCCCCGGCGTTGAGGCCGAGTTCGCTCATCGAGTAGATGATGCGGCGCTGGACCGGCTTGAGGCCGTCGCCGAGGAAGGGCAGGGCGCGGTCCAGGACCACGTACATCGAGTAGTCGAGGTAGGCGCGCTCGGCGTACTCGCGCAGGGGAATCTGTTCGAAACCGTGGAAAACCGGACGTACGGGATCAGTCATGGAACCTTGAGGCGGGGTAGGGCTGAGCCGGGATTCTAACCGGGGACGGCTGGGCCGATGTGGACGGGAGGTCGGAGGGCCGGGCCCTGGCCTTGCCAGGCGCTCGCCCGACGCGAGCCAGGTGCGGGCCAGGTGCGGGCCAGGTGCGGGCCGGCCGCGGCGCGAGGCGGTATTCTCGGCATCCGCGATCGCCCACGTTGAGACTGCCATGCCCTTGCGCGCACGCCTTCCCGCCTCGCTGATCCCGTGCCTGGCCTTGCTTGGGGCGAGTGCGCTGCCGGCGGCCACGGCCCAGGCGCCGGGGCGCGAGGTGCCGGTGTACGCCTACCGGGTGGTCGCGCGCTATCCGCACGATCCCGGCGCGTTCACCCAGGGCCTGATCTTCAAGGACGGCGTGCTGTACGAGAGCACCGGCATGTACGGGCGCTCGTCGGTGCGCAAGGTCCGGCTGACCGACGGCAAGGTGCTGGAGAAGACCGACCTGCCGGCCTCGGTGTTCGGCGAAGGCCTGACCGACCGCGGCCAGCAGTTGCTTGTGCTGACCTGGACCTCGCAGACCGGCTACATCGTCAAGCTGCCGGGCCTGGCGATGGCCGGCCGCTTCGCGTATCCGGGCGAGGGCTGGGGACTGGCGCGCTCGGCCGACACCATCTACATGAGCGACGGCACCCCGCAGATCCGTTTGCTCGACCCGCGCACCCTGCGCGAACGCTCGCGCATCCAGGTGACCTTCAAGGGCAAGCCGGTATCGCAGCTCAACGAACTGGAATGGGTCGAGGGCGAGTTGTTCGCCAACGTCTGGATGACCGACAGCATTCTCCGCATCGACCCGGGCAGCGGCCGGGTCGTCGGCCGCATCGACCTGGGCGGCCTGCTCGCGCGCCATGGCACCCGCGCGCCCGGCGCCGACGTGCTCAACGGCATCGCTTACGACGCCGCGCGCAAGCGCTTGTTCGTGACCGGCAAGTTGTGGCCGGATCTGTTCGAGATCGAACTGGTGCCACCGCTGCAGCGCGCCGCCAAGCCGCGCTGAACTGCGCGAAACAACGACCCGGAGAGACGGCGCATAGCGTCGCTCGTCGCTCTGTAGCGCTACGCCTGCGGCTCCTTCGGCGCGCGGCCGGTCGCCGCCTAACGCCGCGATCGATCCACGCGACCGTGCCGATAGGCACTGTCGCCGGGCGGGGCGATATGAAACCCGATGCGAACACCCGCGCCAGCTGACGAATTTGTCAGCCAAGCGACAGCGTGGCGTCCGCGGCCGCCGCCTAGAGTCATCGCACGGCCCGCTTTCCTCCCCCCGCGGGTCGTCGCGGCGCGCTCCGGCACGCCGCTCCATCGACCCGCCACGGATGCCGCCATGTCGCCCACGCCCGTCTCCATGCTTTCGCCCCGCGCTCGCAAGACCGTGTTCGCCGCCGCCGCGTCGCTGGCGGTGGTCGCCGCAGGACTGGTCTGGGGCGCATTCGGCAGCCGCGGCGCGCCGCCGCCGGCGCCACCGCCGCCGGTACCGGTGACAACGATGCGGGTCGAGCGCCGCGATGTGCCGCATTGGCAGGACACCATCGGCACGGTGACCTCGCTGCAGAGCACGGTGCTGCGCCCGCAGGTCGACGGCGTGCTGACCGAGGTATTGTTCCGCGAAGGCCAGCAGGTCAAGCGCGGGCAGTTGCTCGCGCGCATCGACGACCGCAGCATCGCCGCGAATCTCGACGGCGCCCAGGCCGCGCTGGCGCGCGATGCGGCGCAGCTGCGCGCGGCGAAATCCGACCTCGAACGTTTCCGCCAGTTGTCCGGCAGCCAGTTGATCGCGCGCCAGATGCTGGAGCAGCAAGCCGCGTCGGTGCAGCAGTTGCAGGCCACCGCGCAAGCCAACCAGGCGGCGATCGACGCCACCCGCGTGCAGTTATCGCACACCCGCATCCTCGCGCCGATCGACGGCCGCGTCGGCCTGCGCCGGGTCGATCCGGGCAACGTGGTGCGCGCCGGCGACGACGATGGCCTGGTCACCGTGCAGCAGGTCGACCCGATCTCGGTGGTGTTCGCCCTGCCGCAGGACCATCTGCCGCGCTTGCGCCAGGCTCAGGCTGCCGGCGCGGTCGAAGTGCAGGCGCTCGACCGCGATGCCGGCGTGGTGCTGGCGCAGGGGGAACTGGCCGTGATCGACAACCAGATCGACGACGCTACCGGCACGGTGCGGGTCCGCGCGGTGTTCAGGAATTCGCAGGACCGCCTGTGGCCCGGGCAACTGGTCAGCGTGCGCGTGCGCACCGGTACCAGCGCGGCGGCGACCGTGGTCGCCAGCGAAGCGGTGCAGCGCGGCGCCGACGCCAACTTCGTCTACCGCGTCGAGGCCGGCAACAAGGTCGCGCTGGTGCCGGTGCGGATCGAGTACCAGAACGACGAACTCGCCGTGGTCAGCGGCCTGCAGCCCGGCGACGTGGTCGTGCGCGACGGTCAGTCGCGGCTCAAGTCGGGCATGACCGTGGCGCCGGCCGCGCCGGCCGAGCGCGCCGAGCCCGGCAACGCGATGGCGGCGCGCGTAGCGGTGGCGCCGTGAGCGGCCGCGTCTCGATCTCCGGCTGGTTCGTCCGCCACCCGGTCGCGACCACGCTGCTGACCGCGGCGGTGCTGCTGCTCGGCCTGTTCGCCTTGCCGCGGCTGCCGGTGGCGCCGTTGCCGCAAGCCGAATTCCCGACCATCCGCATCGACGCTTCGCTGCCCGGCGCCAGCGCCGAGACCATGGCCTCGGCGGTGGCGACCCCGTTGGAGACGCAGCTGACCGCGGTGCCGGGCATCAGCGAGATGACCTCGACCAGCGCGCTGGGCAGCACCTCGATCACCCTGCAATTCGTGCTCGACAAGAGCATCGACACCGCTGCCCAGGAAGTGCAGGCGGCGATCAACAACGTCTCCGGGCGCCTGCCGCGCGACATGCCGAGCCTGCCGCGCTGGACCAAGATCAACCCGGCCGACAGCCCGATCCTGATCCTGAGCATGTCCTCGCCGCTGATGCCGCTCAGCGAGCTCAGCGACCTGGCCGAGACCCGTTTCGCGCGCAGCCTCAGCCAGATCGACGGCGTGTCGGAGGTCTTCATCGCCGGGCAGGTGCGGCCGGCGATTCGCATCCAGGCCGCGCCCGAGCGTCTGGCCGCGATCGGCCTGACTCTGGCCGATCTGCGCAACGTCGCCCAGAGCGCCAGCGTCAACCAGGCCAAGGGCGCGGTGATCGGCGCGCGGCGCATGTCGACCCTGGAAACCAACGACCAGTTGTTCAAGGCCGAGGACTACGAGCGGCTTGTGGTGACTTACCGCAACGGTGCGCCGGTGCGCCTGGGCGACGTCGCCCGAATTCGTCTCGGCGGCGAGAACGACTACGTGCGCGCCTGGCCGAACGGCAAGGACGGGGTGATGCTGGTGGTGTTGCGCCAGCCCGGCGCCAACATCATCAAGACCACCGACGCCGTGCTCGAGGCGTTGCCGCGGTTGCGCGCCAACCTGCCGGCCAGCGTCGAGGTCGAGGTCTTCAACGACCGCACCCGCACCATCCGCGCCTCGCTGCACGATGTCGAGCTGACCCTGGTGCTGACCGTGCTGCTGGTGGTCGTGGTGATGGGCCTGTTCCTGCGCGAACTATCGGCCACCCTGATCGTCGGCGCGGTGCTGGTGGTGGCCCTGGTGGCCACGTTCGCGGCGATGTACGCGCTGGGTTTCACCCTCAACAACCTCACTCTGGTGGCGCTGGTGATCGCGGTCGGCTTCGTCGTCGACGACGCCATCGTCGTGGTCGAGAATATCCACCGGCATCGCGAAGCCGGCATGCCGATGCTGCAGGCGGCGCTGCAGGGCGCCAGCGAGATCGGCTTCACCGTGGTCACCATCGGCGTGTCGCTGATCGCCGCCTTCATCCCGCTGCTGTTCATGGGCGGCGTGGTCGGGCGCCTGTTCGCCGAATTCGCCTTGACCGTGACCGTGGCGATCGCGATCTCCATCGTGGCCTCGCTGACCCTGGCGCCAATGCTGGCCTCGCGCTTCATGCGCAAGTCCTCCGGCCATGCCGATGCCGCCGGCACCTGGTCGGGCCGATTGCTCGCCGGCTACGACCGCAGCCTGCAATGGGCGCTGGGCCACCAGCGCCTGATGCTGGCCGGGTTCGGCCTGACCGTGGCGATCGCGGTCGCTTCCTACGCCCTGATTCCGAAGGGCTTCTTCCCCTCGCAGGACACCGCCTTCGTGTTCGCCACCACCGAGGCCGCGCAGGACATTTCCTACGAGGACATGGTCGCCAAACATCAGCAACTGGCGAAGCTCGCGGCGCAAGACCCGGCCTTGCAAAGCTGGGGACATTCGGTCGGCGCCACCGCCGGCAGCTCGACCATGTCGAACGGCCGCTTCTGGTTCGTGCTCAAGGACCGCGGCGACCGCGACGTGTCCGCCGACGAGTTCATCGACCGCATGCGCAGCAAGCTGTCGCAGGTGCCGGGCATCACGATCTTCATGCGCTCGGCGCAGGACATCAACATCGGCGCCGGGCCTTCGCGCACGCAGTATCTGTATGCCCTGCGAGGCGCCGACAGCGCCGAACTCGGGCTGTGGGCCGACCGCCTGACCCAGCGCCTGGCGACCTTGCCGGAGCTGCGCGACGTGTCCAACGACCAGAAGATCGGCGCCAGCATCGTGCGCCTGGCGATCGACCGCACTGCCGCGGCGCGCTTCGGCCTGAGCGCCCAGGACATCGACGACGCGCTCTACGACGCTTACGGCCAGCGCCAGATCAACGAGTTCCAGACCGAGACCAACCAATACCGGGTGATCCTCGAGATCGACCCGCGCATGCGCGACAGCATCGACAGCCTGGCCTATTTTCATCTGCGTTCGGCCACCACCGGGCAGATGGTGCCGTTGTCGGCGGTGGCGCGGATCGAGCCGCCCGGCAACGGTCCGCTGTCGATCAGCCACAACGGCCTGTCGCCGGCGGTCAACATTTCCTTCAACCTCGCCGCCGGCGTCGCCCTCGGCGATGCGGTCGCCGCGCTCGACCGGGCCAAGGCCGAGATCGGCATGCCGAGCGGCGTCAGCGGCAATTTCCAGGGTTCGGCGCAGGCCTTCCAGGATTCGCTGGCGACCCAGCCGCTGCTGATCCTGGCCGCCTTGCTCGCGGTTTACATCATCCTCGGCGTGCTCTACGAGAGTTTCGTCCACCCGCTGACGATCCTGTCGACCCTGCCGTCGGCCGGCATCGGGGCGGTCTTGCTGCTGTGGGTGTGGCGTTTGGATTTCTCGATCATGGCCCTGATCGGCATCGTCCTGCTGATCGGCATCGTCAAGAAGAACGGCATCCTGCTGGTCGACTTCGCCCTCGACGCGCAGCGCCGGCGCGGCCTGTCGCCGACCGCGGCGATCCACGAGGCCTGCCTGACCCGGTTCCGACCGATCATGATGACCACCCTGGCGGCCCTGCTCGGCGCGATCCCGTTGATGATCGGCTTCGGCACCGGCGCGGAGCTGCGCCAGCCGCTCGGCGTGGCGGTGGTCGGCGGCCTGCTGATCAGCCAGGTCCTGACCCTGTACAGCACGCCGGTGATCTATCTGGCGCTGGACCGGCTGTTCCTGCGAGGTCGCCGCGAGGCGGCGCAGGCGGCGCAAGCGGCGACGGCCGAGCCCGCCGCAGCGGCGACGGCCTGAGCGGCGGTACGATGACGTCCCAGGTACCGCCCGCAAGCCCGGTGGCGCGATGAAGCTGCTGATCGTCGAAGACGAAGTCAAGACCGCCGATTACCTGCGCGACGGCCTCGCCGAGCAGGGCTGGACGGTCGATGTCGCCCGCGACGGCGTGTCCGGCCTGCACCTGGCGCGCGAGCTCGATTACGACGTGATCGTGCTCGACGTGATGCTGCCGGGCATGGACGGCTTCGCGGTGCTGCGCGAGCTGCGCGCGCGCAAGCAGACGCCGGTGATCATGCTGACCGCGCGCGACCGCGTCGACGACCGCGTTCATGGCCTCGGCGCCGGCGCCGACGACTACCTGGTTAAACCGTTCTCCTTCATCGAACTGCTGGCGCGGTTGCAGGCGCTGGTCCGGCGCGGCCGCCAGCAGGAGCCGACCGAACTGCAGATCGGCGACCTGTCGGTCAACCTGATCGCGCGCCGCGCCCACCGCGACGGCTGCCGCCTCGACCTGACCGGCAAGGAGTTCGCCTTGCTCGCCCTGCTGGCGCAGCGGCGCGGCCAGATCCTGTCGAAGACGGTGATCGCCGCGCAGGTCTGGGACATCAATTTCGACAGCCACACCAACGTGGTCGAAGTCGCGATCAAGCGCCTGCGCACCAAGATCGACGGCCCGTTCCGCGACAAGCTGCTGCACACCGTGCGCGGCATGGGCTATGTGCTGGAAGCGCGCGAGGGCGAACACGGGGAAGGCCCGTCGCCGTCGGGGAGGGCTTCGGTTTGAGGCCTTTCAGCGACATCTCCATCGCCCAGCGCCTCGCGGCGATGTTCGCGCTCGCCGCGCTGCTGGTGTTCACCCTGGTCGGCGCGACCCTGTACCAGGTGCTGGAAAACCAGATCGTGCGTTACCAGCGCGCCGAGCTGGAGACCAAGCTGCGTTCGGTCGCCGGCAGCGTCGCCATGTGCGACACCCGCGCGCGTTGGTACAAGGTGCAGGACAAGGTCGAGAACCTGACCTCCAGCGATCGCAGCATCCGCATCTGGGCCTGGAGCGGCGATGCCGGGTTCCGCATCGGCGGCGGCGAGCCGGACGTGGACGTGCCGCGCAAGGGCGACCACGGCATGGGCCGGCTGTGGCTGGACGGCCACTCGGCGCCGTACCGCACCCTCAACGAATTGATTCCCGCGCACGGCGAGCGGCCGGCGGTGCGGCTGTGGATCGGCATCGACTCCTGGCCCTACGTCTCGGCGCTGCGCTCGTTCGTGTTGGCGCTGGTGGTGCTCGGCGTGGTCGGCACCGCCCTGGTGGCCTTGCTCGGCCACTGGATCGCGCGGGTCGGCCTGCGGCCCCTGCAGCGTCTGTCGAGCGAAGCGCAGGCGTTGAGCCCGAGCAACCTCTCGCAACGCCTGCAACCGGCGCAATTGCCGCCCGAACTCGGCCATCTGACCGGCGCCTTCAACGGCGCCCTCGACCGGCTCGAAGGCGCCTACACCCGCCTGGACGCTTTCAACGCCGACGTCGCCCACGAACTGCGCACGCCGTTGACCAATCTGATGGGCCAGACCCAGGTGGCGCTGTCGCGGCCGCGCGAAGCGGCCCAGCTCGAGGACGTGCTGCAGTCGAACCTGGAAGAGCTCGAACGCATGCGTTGCATCGTCAACGACATGCTGTTCCTGTCGCGCGCCGACCAGGGCGACATCGCCCTGGACCGGGTCTGCGTGGCGCTCGCCGGCGAAGTCGCCAAGACCGGCGAGTTCCTCGAATACCTGCTCGAAGAAGCCGGGATGCGCCTGCGCATCGACGGCGCCGCCGATGCCTGGATCGACACTGCGTTGTTCCGCCGGGCGATGACCAACTTGCTGCATAACGCCGTCCAGCACGCGACCCCGGGTTCGGAGATCGTGGTCGAACTGCGCAACGGCGGCGAAGGCGCCCGCGTCGCGGTGCGCAACCACGGTTCGTCGGTGGCTTCCGAGCACCTCGAGCGCATGTTCGACCGCTTCTATCGCGTCGACGCCGCGCGCGAACACCGCGGCGAGCGCCACCATGGCCTGGGCCTGTCGATCGTCAAGGCCATCGCCGTCCTGCACGGCGGCGAAGTGTTCGCGAGCAGCGGCGACGGCGCGACCACGGTGGGCTTCAGTCTGGCCGCGCCGGCAGCCTGCGCGGCCTGAGATTGCCCAAAGAGTAGGCACCGCGCCCTCAAGGGTAGGCGCGGCGCAAGCCGCGACCGCGCGGTGTCGGTTCGCCGCGAACGCAACGAGGCCTATCGCTTAACCAACGGTCCTCTGCCTTCGCGGCAGGCGCCCGGCTCAGCGATGCAGGTCGCCCGCGGCTTCGGGCTGGTAACGCAGCGCAAGGACCCGCAGTCGCGCGCTGCGGCCGCCGGGCAGGGGCCAGTCGATGCGGGCGCCGACGGCGAGGCCGAGCAGGGCGGTACCGACCGGCGCGAGGATCGAGATGCGCTCGGCGCTGCCGTCGGCGTCGCGCGGATACACCAGAGCGACTTCGCGCTCCTCGCCGGTGCTTTCGTCGACGAAGCGGATCACCGAGTTCATGGTGATGATGTCGGCCGGCATCTGCGCCGGTTCGACGAGTTCGGCTCGGTCGAGTTCGCGGCGCAGGCCGCGGGTATCGACGGCGGCGGCGAGCGGCTGCTCCAGCAGGGCTTCGAGCCGGTCGCAGTCGAGGCGCGACAGGGTCAGCGGGGGAGGCAGCCCGGACGGGTGCGGCAGATGGGTCGGGTTCATTGCGGATCTCCAAAGCAAGAACGGGCGACGCACGATGCGCCGCCCGCGGTTCAGGATGTCCGCGGACCTTAGCCCGGCGGCGGTGAGGCATCAAGCCGCGGCCATGCCGATCCGGCGTCGTCGTGCGTCGCGAATACGGCCGGCCTCAAGCCGCGCGGCGGCGGGTGCGGCAGGGGACACGCGCGCCGGCTTCGTGCGGCGATCGCCGACGGCGCCGACCGGCATATCGGCCGCCGCCACGCCGATGCGCGCAACCGGCGGGGCGCGGCGTCGCCGACCTTGCCCTAAACGCCGGTTGAAATTTGTTGTGACAAAACCGTTGACAGCCGACCCGCCGCAACGCAACATACGCGCCCCGCAGTACTGAACGTGTTGCGGCAGGCCCAGGTGGCGGAATTGGTAGACGCACTAGTTTCAGGTACTAGCGGGTAAAACCGTGGAGGTTCGAGTCCTCTCCTGGGCACCACTACATCGATCAACGCAGTCGGCACCGATGCGGCGATCCAACGAGAAACCCCGCCCCGGCGGGGTTTTTTGTTGCCCGCGTTCTGGCCCGATTCCAGCCCACCGCGCCAGCCGACGGCCCGGCCGCTGCGGCCGCAAGCCGCCCGTTCGCCTGCCGCGGCCGCAGGGGCTGACCGGTCGCGGCCCGGGCCGCCGTAACTGTCCACATGGATCGGCAGCGATGCACGCCGGACCGGCCTTTCGGCGGTCTTGGGGCCATCCGCAGCCGCCCGGCGGCCGGGGCAGTCGCCGGCTTGGCCTTTTCAGCGGGCGGTCGACGGTTTCCAAGCCTGCAATTGGGCCCGTCGTGGCCCTTGCGACCGGCCTGAGCGATAGTCGCCGCCGGGGCCGGTCTTTGCCTGGTCACGGCTCATCGGATAGTCTTCGCCTCGAAGCTCAAGCCGTGAAGGCTGTGGCGGCAAGGGGAAGCGTGGGGCCCCTGGGGGCCGATTCGCCGGTTTCGACCGCGAGTCCAGGCGAGGGGAACGACGCGCCGGTCTGCAATACAGGAAATCGAGTTCACACTAAGGAGAGGTCTCATGAAAAAGCTTTGTCTGTCGATCGTGTTGCTGGTGGCGTCGTCGAGCGCTTTCGCCAACGAGTTCATTCCGTACTACGGCAACAACCCGTTCCTGTTCTGCAAGATCGGCGTGCCGCAGGACTGCTGGAGGCCGGTCAACGCCGCCACCGGCGAGTACCAGGTCGTCAACCGCAAGTGCTTCAACCCGTATTCGGCGAATCTGTTCTCGCGCGTGTGCAAGCAGGCGTTCCCGAACGGCATGCCGGCCGGCGATCTGGGCGGCGAGCCGCCGGCGCCGTCTGCCGACAGCAAGGGCGCCAGCTCGACCAGCCGCGATCCGGCCCGCGTCGACAAGTAAGCCCGTCGCGACCCGGTTCGACTGCAACGGCCCCGCCCTGGCGGGGCCGTTCGCTTTTGCGCTGTGCCGATTCGGTGGCTTCGCGCCTCGCCCGTGATTGAGCGCACGTAACGAAACCCAGGGGCTGGCATAGTCGTGCTCATGCCGCGAGCGCGGCAGGAACGAGGGCGGTATGGACGAGATGCTCATCCTGGTCGACGATCAGGACCAGGCCATCGGCATTGGCGAGAAGATGCAGGTGCACCGGCAAGGGCTGCTGCATCGCGCGTTCTCGGTGTTCGTGTTCGATGCGCGAGGACGCTGGCTGCTGCAGCGGCGCGCCGACGGCAAATACCACTCCGGCGGTTTGTGGAGCAACAGTTGTTGCGGCCATCCGCGCGAAGGCGAGGCCACCGATGCCGCGGCGCGGCGCCGCTTGCGCGAGGAGATGGGCTTCGACTGCGAACTTCGCGACGTGGCCCGCATCAGCTACCGCCTCGACGTGTCCGACGGCCTGATCGAACACGAATACGACCACGTCTTCGTGGGCCGGTACGACGGCCGGCCGCAGCCCGACCCGCAGGAAGCCTCGGATTGGGCCTGGAAGACCTTGCCCGAACTGTGGGCCGCCCTGGCCGGGCAACCGCAGGATTTCAGCCGCTGGCTGCGCCATATCGCCGAGCAGGTCGGGCGCGCCGAATTCGAACGCTGGCAGAGCCTGGCGACGCGATAGCGCCGCCGGCCCTGCCGTCCTGCTCGCTGCGATAGAGCGTCAGGCGTACCGATCGGCGAGCGCGTCGGTCGCACTCACCAGCACGTCGACGATCGCCGGATCGGCCGCGCTGTGGCCGGCCAGGACCACGCGGAAATCGGCTTCGGGCCAGGCACAGGCCAGCTCGTAGGCGCTCTTGACCGGGCAGATGATGTCGTAGCGCCCCTGCACGATGGTCGCGGGAATATGGCGGATGCGTTCGACCCCGCGCAGCAACTGGTCCGGTTCCAGGAACACTCGGTTGCGGAAGTAGTGCGCCTCGGCCCGCGCGACGCTGATCGCGACCCGCGGTTCCTCGAAGTTGCCGGCCTCGTCCGGGTCGTGCAGCAAGGTGGTGCTGCCGCCTTCCCAATAACTCCAGGCCTGCGCCGCGGCCAGGCGCACCGCCTCGTCGTCGCTGTCGAGCCGGCGCCAATACGCCTCGGTCATGTCCTCGCGTTCGTCCGGCGGGATGTGTTCGAGATACCGCGTCCAGCGCTCGGGAAAGATCCAGCGCGCGCCGCCGTCGAGTTCGTTGAACCAGCGCAGCTCGCCGGTGCTGCCGAGGAAGATGCCGCGCAAGACCAGGCCGAGCGCGCGCTCGGGGTGAGCCTGCGCATAGGCCAGAGCCAGGGTGGAGCCCCAGGAACCGCCGAACACCACCCAGCGCTCGATGCCGAAATACTGGCGGATCGCTTCGATGTCGGCGACCAGGTGCCAGGTGGTGTTGTCGCGCAGCTCAGCGTGCGGCGTCGAGCGCCCGGCGCCGCGCTGGTCGAACAGCACGATGCGGTAGCGCTTGGGGTCGAAGAAACGGCGGTGATAAGGCGAGACCCCGGCGCCGGGGCCGCCGTGCAGGAACACCACCGGCAAGCCGTCGGGGTTGCCGCATTCCTCCACGTACAACTCGTGCAGATCGTCGACCGCGAGACGGTGAGTGCGGTAGGGCTCGATTTCCGGATACAGCTCGCGCACGGAGGTTCTCCTGCAGGGAATCGCCCGAGCATAGCCCCAGGCTTGCTTGGTCGTCACCCGTCGCGGTGGGTGGGTCGAGATGGCGGCCGATTGGGTATGCAGTAAGGCCGCGATTTGTGTCGTTTCTCCGCATCGAGGTTGCGATCCCGTGCCGATCTCACGGCGTTGCCAGCCGTGGCCCTTGTAGGAGCGGCGTGAGCCGCGACCGCGCTGCGTCGGTCTTGCGGCGTTGCCAGCCGTAGCCCCCCGTAGGAGCGGCGTAAGCCGCGACCGCACCGTCTCCAGTTGCGACGTTTTTTATCGCAGGGCTTTGAAGTCACGGAAATAGCAAAGCTTCCGCCCCCTAAAGGGTGCGGGTAACTTTCTTTTGTCCAAAGCAACAAAAGAAAGTCACCAAAGAAAAGTGCTTCTTCCTGCAAGGGCACCAGCCCGCACGATCGAAGCCGCCGCAGGGATGCTCCAGACAGGCCATCCATGGCCTGCTTGCGCACGGCCCGCATCCCTGCGGGCCGCCCTTCGGGTCTTCAATTGACCGGCAAGGCAGCAAATCAAAATCACGGCAATGGCAATGGCAATGGCAGATGCGTCGGCTCTGCTCTTGGGTAGGAGCGGCGCAAGCCCCGACCACGCAATCTCGATTGCCCGCGCCGCCCGCCGCAGATTCGCGGTCGCGGCTTGCGCCGCTCCTACCCCGGCGATAGAACGCCGCTTCGATGGATGGCGTGGGCCTTGTTGCCTCTGCGCGCCCGGCGGTCGCGACTCACCTCGCTCCTACAGGGAGGGCGTCGCCGCGCTCGGATTTCCATTAGGGCCTCTGCCTTTGGCTGTTGCTGTGCGTCGCCTCGCACTCGCGAAGACAATCGAAGACCCGGAGGGCGGCGGGCAGGGATGCGCGCCGTTTTTCATCGGGACAGGGATGTCCCGTATGAAAATCCCTGCGTATGCATCGAACGCGCGGGCCTGTGATTCAAACGAAAGCACTTTTCTTTGATTACCTTTCTTTTGTTGCTTTAGACAAAAGAAAGTAACCCGCCGCTTCAGTGGCGGAAGCTTTGGGTTTGATCTTAATTTTGATCCTGATCCTGATCCTGATCCTGATCCTGATCCTGATCCTGACCTTGATGTTGATCTTTGATTTCGCTCGTTCGAGCGATGCGCCGCAAGACCGTTGCGACGATCTCGCGGCTTGCGCCGCTCTTACCCTGGCGAAGGCGCGCCGCTTCGACGAACGGCGGCGGCCCCGTCATCGCTGCGCGTCTCGCGGTCGCGACTCACGTCGCTCCTACAAAGAGAGACTGCCAAGGCTCCCTACCACTTGGCCCGGGCCGGCGCAGGCTCAGCGCACGAAAAACCCCTGACGCACCGGCGGCCCATCGTCGAGCGACACTTCGACACGATAGTCGCCAGCCTTCCATCCGGTCGGCTCGGCGACCCGGAAATCGTCGCTGCCGGTGCCGTTGAAGGTCATCGGCTTGGCTTCTTCGTTGAACACCTTGCCGGCCGGGTCGATCCAGCGCACTTTCAATCGGCCCGGCACGTGCGCCTGTGCGTCGCGGGTGGCCGTCTTGATCGTCACCACCACGGTGTCGCCGGTGGTGAAGGTCTTCTGCCGCTTCGGCAAGTCCTGTAGCTGCATCGGCGCGCTGCCGAGTTCGATGCCGGTGATCGATACCGCCCTCGAGGTCGATACCGCCATGACTGTGTGGTCCCGGCCCGGTGTGGCAGCCGAAGGCGCTACGGCCGCGGGCACGGGCGCGGTGGCCCGGCGCTCGCAAGCGGCCAGCAGACAGGCTGCGGCGATGAGGCCTGCGATGGCGATGCGGGAAGCGATCTGTTTCATCCGAGTCTCTCTATCGCGAAGACGCGGGCGAGGTCGCAACCTCACCCGCGTCGGTCGTGCATGGACGGCCATATTCGAGAGCCGGACCGCCGCCGGCGGCGATCCGGGCCTGCGCTTTACTGCGTGGTGCCGATCAGCTCGAAGGGCAGTTCCTGGGCAACGTCGGGTGCCGTGGACGGGTTGCCGACATCGGTCAGGGAGCTCCAGGTGCCTGCCGACACATCGTACTGGCGGGCATTGGCGCCGCTGCGGCCGCGCGCGCCGACTACGGTCATCGGCGGGGCGAAGTGGGCGCC
The DNA here is from genome assembly GCF_051217035.1 of Lysobacter sp. 1R34A. NCBI lineage: Bacteria > Pseudomonadati > Pseudomonadota > Gammaproteobacteria > Lysobacterales > Lysobacteraceae > Lysobacter > Lysobacter sp. 1R34A. Next base: position 11,836 of record NZ_JBPKJP010000033.1, on the reverse strand, counting down.
GGCGCTGCTGTCGGTGCTGCCCCAGACCAGCCAGTAACTGCCCGCACTGAAGAAGCCTTTGCCCGCGCAGGCCGCCGGCATGCTCAACCGGTTGCGCCAGACCTTGCGGGTGGTGACCGTTGCGCTGCCGGGGGAGGGATACAGGCTGTTGCCGGTGCGATAGATCCGCGCATCGCTCGAGGAGGCCTGCACGTTGCCGCTGGTGCTGCCGCACAGCAAGGTGCTGCCCGAGTCGCCGGGCCGGCCGCGCCAGACCTGCAGCACGCCGGCGGTGAACGGCGAGCTGGAGCCGCTGTAACTGGTCTTGTAGGCGTAGACGTCGACCGAGGACAGGGTCCAGCTCTGCCCGCTCGGCACCACGAAATCGTCGGCCAGACGGTACGTCGCGTTGCTGACGGCGTAACCGGTGGTGGTGTTGCTCTCGGCGGTGTTGCCGGTGTCGTTCTGCAACTCGCTCCAGGTGAAGCCCGAGGGCGCGGCGGTGCCGTCCTTGGCGGTCGCGCCGGTGCTGAGGCCGCCGTTGCTCCAGACCACGCCGCCGGACGGGCCGTTGGCGTAGCTGCCGGTCAGCGAAACGCCGGAAATCGCCGCGAAGGCCTTGACCAGCACGTGATAGGTGCCGGCCTGCGCGGTGGCGATCGAACAGGTTTCGGCGTTGCTGCTGCCGTCGGACTTGCAGTCGTAGCCGGTGGTGGTCGGCCTGGAACCGAACTTCACGTAAAGGTCGGCATCGCCACTGCCGCCGGCGGTGACGAACTTCAGGCCGGTCGCGCCGGCCGGAACCGCCATGGTCCAGAATTGTTCGCTGTCCTTGGCGCCGGCGATGCCGGTCGCCGGCACGCCGTTGCCGAGCACGTTGCCGGTCGGTGCGGTGCTCACCGTCACCGACTTGGTTACCGTATGGCTGGCGCCGTCGTCGTCGGTCGCCTTCAGCGACACGCTGTAAGTGCCGGCCGCCGCGTAGGTGTGCGAAGGACTGGTAGTGGTCGAGATGATGCCGTCGCCGAAGTTCCACTCGCGTGCGGCGATGCTCCCGTCCGAATCGGTCGAGGCATCGGTGAACACCGCGGTCAGATTGGACGTGGTGAAGGTGAAGGCAGCGACGGGGTTGGCGTTGCCGGGCGCGACCACGGTGACCGACTTGGTCACGCTATGGTTGGCGCCACCGTTGTCGGTAACCGCCAAGGTCACCGAGTAGGTGCCGGCGCTGGCGTAGGCGTGGCTCGGGTTGGTCGCGGTCGAAGTGCTGCCGTCGCCGAAGGTCCATGCGCGCGAGGCGATGCTGCCGTCGCTGTCGCTGGAGGCATCGGTGAAGTTGGCGGTCAGGCCGTTGGTCGCCGAGTTGAAGTTCGCCACCGGCGGCAGGTTGCCGGTCTGCGCCTTGTTGCAGGTGCCGGAGAAATTATCCGTCCAGGTCTTGCCGGCCACCGGCACGAAGTCGCCGGTATAGCCGGTCGCGGTCAGGGTCAGCTTGAGCACGCCCCAGGTGTGGGCCTGGCTGGCCTGCAACAGCGTGTGGCTGCCGCTGAGCGAGTAGAAATCGCGTCCGCCGGTGCCGACCAGGATCTGGCGGAGGCCGTCGGTCTTGGCGGTGCCGCTGCCGTCCATCTTGGCGTAGCGCTGGTAGTTGTGGTCATGGCCGACCATCACCAGGTCGGCCTTGGCCGCGTACAGGCGGTCGTAAATCGGCTTGACTGAGCTATAGCCGTCGTAATTGCCGCGGCTGATCAACGGATGATGGAAATACGCCGCGGTGCAGGGTTTGGTGTTCGCGGCCAGGTCGTTGCTCAACCAGGTCAGCTGGGCCGAGGCGACGCTGCCGCCGGACATGGTATTGAGGGCGATGAAATGCCAGTCGCCGACGTCGTAGCTGTAATAGCCCTTGCTGCGATCGCCGGCCGGACCGGTCGCTTGGTCCGTGCCGTTGTAGTAGTCGAAATAGCCCTTTGCGCCGGTGGTCTGATAGTCGTGGTTGCCGGGCGTAGGCCGGGTCAGGCCTTTGAATCGGCCCCAGCGCGAGTGGTAGAGGTTGTTGTATTCCGACAGGGTGCCGCTGCCGTAGGCGTTGTCGCCGGCGGTGAAGACGGCGGTCGGGTTGATCGCCACGATCAGGTCCGAAGTCTTGCCGCAGTCGGCCGGCGAGCTGTCGCAGATGTCGCCGGCGCCGGCCACGGTGACCGTGGTCAGGCTGAGGTCCTTGGTGCCGAAGTCGTAGCTGTCGACGGTGTAGCGGCTGTCGGGATGGCCGAAGTAGGGCTCGATGACCACGCACTCGCCTCGAAAGGCGCGCGAGTGGAAGGCGCGGTTATTCCAGTGATCGCCCTGGAAAACGTAGCGGTCGCCGCCGGAACTGGTGATCTTGAGCGAGTCGTAGCCCTGCAGCACCAGTTCCTTGAAGCCGACCCGGACCCATTTGGCGCCGGCTTCGCAGACTCGGTTGCCGGGTGCGGCCAGTAGCGCCGAACGCGTGGTAGGTACGCGTTTGCTGATGACGCCGTCTTCGCTGAGTTGCAAGGTCCGCTGGGTCGCGAACGCGGATTGGGAACCGATCAGGCTTCCGAACAACAACAACGCGCCGAGCGTGATTCGTCGGCGAAAGCCGCTTGCGCCTGGGGTGGCCATCGAAGTCTCCTCTTAGCTTCCGTGTTTGAAGGAAGTCGCCCGCGCATCGGTGGACGGGCGCTGATTTCATGCCCGGTCCGCGCGCACTGGCCTGCGTCGTCAGGCCTGGTCTTGGCGACCGGTGTGGGGTGTTGCGGCGGAACACGCAGGCCGACGACTCGGCCGACGCAGTAGAGCGCTGGTTGCCGCGCATGGCGCGAACGATCGGCTGCGCGCGATGAGCCCCGCCGACGAGGAAGGCTCTGGGCCGGCATCGACGCGCCGAACGCAAACGTGTCGGACATCGATGGCATCGGCGCGCCGTGTACGGCGCTGCCGAATCGGCATCCTCGCGAAAACGCGGCTGGCGGCGACTCCGGCGACGGAGAAGCCTGCCTGCGGGCGAACGATCTCGCCGCCATTCATGTACATGGTGGTTGCCTCGCATCGAACGACTGAAGTGCACCCCTGTTGAGATGCAGACGGCGTCGCTCGCCGATACCTCAGCTGCGAGCGACCGGATTTCTCATGATGTTTGGTTATTTGACGCGGCCGCGCCGCGGATGAAACAAACGCTGCGAATCAGGGGTTTTCGGCGTGCGTCGATGTCGCCTGGAGTGTGATCGATGCCCGCACGGCATCGGCCCGGATGCACCGAAGGATCGATCCGGTGCGATGCACGAATCCGCAGTGCGCTTCGTCGACGCATCGCCAGTGAGGGTGTCCCGGTCCATGGTCAATACGAATCGTCGCAAGTGGGTCCTGGGTCTGTCGGCCGCTGCCGCGGCGGCGCTCGCGCTGCCGTACGCGCTGTCGCGGCGCGATCCTCGTTCGCCGCATGCGGCGCATGGCGCGGCGGACGCGGGGGCGTCGAGCTCGTCGACGCCGTCTGCGCCGGCGCCGTTCCGGCAACCGCTGCGCATTCCCGGTGCGAGCGGCCTGCTCGCCGAGACCCGGCTGGCGTCGCCGCTGGTGTTGACCGCGACGGAAGCGGCGTTTCCGATCTTCGACGGCGCGCCGACCCGGATCTGGCATTACGCCCATGCCGCCAGCGCAGGCCTCGGCATCAACCCCTTGCTGCGTATCGATCGCGGCGACGAATTGGACGTCAGCCTGGACAATCGCCTCGGCGAGGACACCACGATCCACTGGCATGGGCTGAGCGTTGACGAAGCCAACGACGGCAGCGGCCTGCATCCGGTCGCGCCCGGCGCCGGCAGGCGTTATCGCTTCCGGGTCGCCGATCGCGCCGGCCTGTACTGGTACCACGCGCATCCGCACGGACGCACCGGAGCGCAGTTGCAACACGGTCTGGCCGGGCTGTTGCGCGTGGACGACGAAGAAGAACGCGCGCTGGCTGCGAGTCTCGGTCTGCCCTGGGGCGTGCGCGATCTGCCGCTGATGATTTCCGACAAGCAGGTGAACGCCGACAACGCCATCGTCTATCGGCAGGGCGCGGACGACTGGATCGGGAACCGGCTGTTGGTCAACTGGACACCCGAGCCCTTCCTCGACGTGCTGCAGTCGCTCTACCGCTTCCGCATCGCCAACGTCGCCAACGCACGCATGCTGCGGCTCGCCTTCGAACATTGCGGTCAGTCGCTGCCGTTCCATCTGATCGGCAGCGACGGCGGCCTGCTGGCGCGGCCGTGGACGGTCGAGGACGTGTTCCTGGCGCCGGCGCAGCGTATCGACGTCCTGATCGATTTCAGCGCGGTCGCCGCTGGCGAACGCGTGCTGCTGCGCAGCCTGGAATACCTGGCGATGGAGAACGAGGACGAGTCCGGTGCGTTCGCGCCCGATCCGATGGGCGAGCATCCCGGCGCCGCGGCGATGGGCGAGGCCTTCGACCTGATGCAGTTCTGCATCGCCGGCTGCGGCGAAACCGCGCCGAAGACGCCGAAGCGCCCGCCGGCGAAACTGCCCGAACGCCTCAGCGACCTGGCGCCGCCGCCGGACACGTCTGGCTGGACGGTGCGTCCGATCCGCCTGAGCATGAACCAGGAGGGCAGTTGGTTCATCAACGGCTGGAATATGCACACGGTCGGCCACGAGCCGATGTTCCGGGTCAAGCGCGGCGGCCGCGAGGTCTGGGAAATACGCAACAACATGACCAGCATGCCGCACCCGATCCACATCCACGGTTTCCGCTTCCGGATCGTGTCGCGCAGCATCAGCCCGCCCGACATCCGCGGCCGCGCCGTCGCCGCGCAGGGGCTCAATCCGCAGGACACCGGCTGGAACGACACGGTGGTGATCTGGCCCGGCGAGATCGTCCGCATCGCCATCGACTTCGCCCAGGACCTGTCGGGCACGCATCGCTACATGATCCATTGCCACAACCTCGAGCACGAGGACATGGGCATGATGGTCGCCTTCGCGGTGACCGACTGAAGGCTGCAGCCCAGCCCATCGACCGTCTCTGAGCTCATCGCCAGGAGAGTGCCGCACCATGAACCGCTCCGCTCATGCCCTCGTATTTTGCCTCGTGGTGTTGCCGGCAGCCTGCAGCTCCGACACCGAGCGCGCCGCCGCCACGGACGCAAGGCCGGCCGCGCCGGCCGCGCTCGGCGATTCGCGCAGCCAAGTCAGTTACATGGTCGGTCTCGACATGGCCAAGCGGCTCGCGCCGATCAAGGACGAGGTCGATATCGACGCGGTCGTGAGCGCGCTGCGCGCGACCCATGCCGGTGCGCCGCCGCGCCTGGACGAGGCGCAGATCGCCAAAGTGCGCAGCGACTTCGTCGAGCACCTGCAGCGAAAGCGCCAGGCCGGCCAGCACGCGCTGGCGCAGAAGAATCGTGCCGAAGGCAATCGCTACCTGGCCGATAACCGCAAGCAAGCCGGCGTGATCACGACCGCATCGGGCCTGCAATATCGCGTCGAGCGCGCCGGTCGCGGCGCCAGGCCGGCGGCGGACGGCACGGTGCGGGTCGACTACGTGGGGCGTTTGCTCGACGGCAGCGAGTTCGAGAGCACTTACGCCACCGATCACCCGGCCGAGTTCCCGCTCAACCAGATCATGCCGGGCCTGCGCGAAGGGCTGATGCTGATGTCCCCGGGCGCGAAATACCGTTTCTGGGTGCCGGCCCAGCTCGCCTATGGCGAGACCGGCGTGCCCGGCCAGATCGAACCGAACGCGACCTTGGTGTTCGATCTGGAATTGCTCGAGATCGCGCGCTGAGCGCGGCTCACCGCCATGCGGGCGACGAGCGGCGCCCGCATGGCCACCTCAGGATCAATCGGAGACTGGCTCGCCGGCGGTCAGCGGCAGGCGCTTGCCCTCGGGCGTGCCGCGGCTGATCTTGCCGCGTTCGATCAGCAACAGCTCACCGTACTGCCCGTTCTTGATGCTGCTGTCGATCGCGATCACACGGCCGTCGAAATAGCTGCCGATCCGCTTGTGCGAGGTATGGCCGACGACGATGCGGCCGACGCCGAGGCGCATGGCGATCGCATCGACCTGGTCCTGGGTCAGGGCCGGATCGATGAAGTAGCCGCGGTACCAGATCGGGCTGGTCTTGCCGTTGTAGAGCGGCAGCAGCGCCGGGTCCTGCTGCCAGACCGCCTTGGGCGTGCCGAGGCTGTCGCGATAGCGCTGGTTGATCTGGGCCCGGCTCAGGCCGGGTTCGAAATAGCTGGCGGCGATGCCGCCGTGGACGAACAGCAGGTCGTTGACCTGGCCGATCACCGGCTTGCTGCGCAACCATCGGCCGAGCACGCTGTCGGGGCCGTACAGCTCGGCATAGGTACTGCCGAGCAGACCGGCATTGCGCTGGTAGCCCTGGTGGACGTAGCGCAGGTCGTTGGCGAGCACCATGGCCTCGTGATTGCCGAGCAATAGATGTACGGCGCCGCCGGCGGCACGCGCCTGCTACTCCAGGCTGTACAACAGCCACAGAGCCTGATTGACCTTGGGGCCGCGGTCGAACACGTCGCCAGCGACCACCAAATGGCCGCGGCCGTAGCTCCAGCGTAGCTTGCGATCCACGATGCCGTTGTTCTGCAACAGCTGCAGCATCAGATCGTACTGGCCGTGCACGTCCGACAGCGCGGCGATGCGTTCGACGCCCTGCGGCGAGACCACTGCCTCGGCCTTGGCCGGTGCGCGCACCGAGACCGCCGGTTGGCCGCATTGCGCTGGCACCGCGACCGGCCAGCGCAGCGCCGGGAACGAGTGCTCGACCGCCTTGGCGTCGCAGACCCAGCGCGCCTCGATGCGCCCGGTGGCATAGCGCAGATAGGGGCCGTCGTCGAAAGCCGGCGCGCTTGGCGTCGCGGTCTTCTCGGTTGCCGCAGGCGGGTGCTCGTGGCCTGCGGCGAGGACGCCCGTGGCCCACAGGCACAGGGCCAGCAGGACGGAACGGGAGGCAAAGCAGGAAAGTCGGGTCATCGCAGGGGCTCGTGTAATGGCCTGATCGGCATTGTCGCTGTTTGAGGGTAGGAGGGGACGCTGGCCGAGACCAAGGAGCGGGCAGGCATCGCATCGCCCTCGTCATCTCTGCGCGTCCCGCGGTCGCGGCTTACGTCGCTCCTACAAAGGCCGGGCCCTGTAACGCAATGCTGCGTAGCAATCCCTGTAGGAGCGGCGTGAGCCGCGACCCAGGGACGCGCAGAAGCGACAACGCCGACGCCTCCATCGAAGTGGTGTGCTTCCACGAGGGTAGGAGCGACGCAAGTCGCGACCGCGCCGTCTCCCAGTTGCGGCGTTTCTTGCCGCAGGGCTTTGAAGCCACCTCAATAGCAAAGCTTCCGCCCCCTAAAGGGTGCGGGTAACTTTCTCGTCCAAAGCAACAAAAGAAAGTCACCAAAGAAAAGTGCTTCTTCTTGCAAGGGCACAAGCCCGCACGATCGAAGCCGCCGCAGGGATGCTCCAGACGGGCCATCCATGGCCTGCTTGCGCACGGCCCGCCTCCATGCGGGCCGCCCTCCGGGTCTTCTCTTGGCCGGCAAAGCTCCAAAGCAAAGCCACAAGCAAAGCCACAAGCAAAGCCACAAGCAAAGCAGATCAAGATCTCGACGACGCAGCGGTAACACCAACACCAACGCTAAATCGACCACGACGCTTCGGCGGCGGAGCGTCGCATCGCCGCCGCCGGCTTCGTATCACCCGATCACCGAAAGCGATACTCGTACTCGATCGCGAATTCGCGGCCGATCGGGCTGTAGACATCGTAGAAGTACGGGAACGCGGTGTTGGTCTCGTCGTTGGGGTGGGTGTTGTTGAACAGGTTGTTGACGAAGAACTTGATCGTGGCCTGGTCGGTGATCTGCTTGCCGAGGTTGGCGTTCCACAGGAAATAGACGCCGGTGCGGCCGAGGCCATTGGCTTTCGGCAGGCTGCCGTAGCGGGTCATGAACAGGCTCGACGACCAGTCGCCGGCGCGCCAGCTCGCGCCCGCGCGCAGGCGGCTGCGGAAGTCGAGGTTGGCCGGGTCGTCGCGCCAATCCTTTTCGATCGGGTCGGTGGCGAACACCTGGCGTTCGGACTTGAGCGTGTGCGACCAGCTCAGGTCGAAACGGTAGTCGCCGTATCGCTCGGTCTTGAGCCGGTAGTTGGCGCTGGCGTCGATGCCGGTGACGCGGCGGTAGGACTGGTTGAGCGGCGCCGACTTGACCTCGGCGATGCGGTCGATGGCTTCGCTGCCTTCCGGGCGCCGGGTCACCAAGGCGGTGACGTTGCGGCAATAGCCCGAGTCGGGCCCGAACGCGAACGGCTGGCCGTTGAGCTGCTTGCCGGTGCGGCATCCCGCTTCGCCTTCGAGGATGCTGGTCGGGCTGAGCCGTTCGATCGCGCCGTCGAGTTCGATGCTCCAGTAGTCGGCGGTGACCGCGAAGCCGTCGAACACGTCCCACACCGCGCCGACGCTCCACGATTTACCGGTTTCCTCTTCCAGGTTGGGGTCGCCCTCGCTGAGGCTGAAGACGTTGTAGCTATAACCCGAACAGCCCGGATTGGCGCCGGCGGCGATGCAGCGCCAGGGATCGACCGCGTTGCCGAAGCTGCCGCTGCCTTCGCTGAAGACCCAGTGCAGGTCCGGTGCCTTGAAGCTGGTGGCATAGGCGCCGCGGATCAGCAGGTTGTCGGTCGGTCGCCATTCCAGGCCGGCGTTCCAGGTCTTGGCGTCGTCGACCGCGGTGATGTCGTCGTACTTGTCGAAGCGGCCGGCCAGGCTGGCCTTGAGCGAGGGCAGGACGGGAATGCTGAATTCCACGCCCGCGGCATAACGGTGGCGTTCGCCGCCGCCGTTGGTGCCGGTGAGGTTGTAGAGCTGGACCACGCCGGGCTGCACGCGCGCGTCGCTCGATAGATCGTAGCCTTGCGAGCTCGCTTCCAGCACCGTGGCGACGCCGACCGGACCGGCCGGCAGCTCGAACAGGTCGCCGGTCAACACGAAGCTGGCGGTGTCGACCCAGGACTCGGCCTCGTACTTGGCCACGGTGGAGATCGACTCGTATTCTTCCGGCGTCATCGGCCGGTACCAGCGCGGCAGGTTCAGGCGATAGATCGGCACGCCGTTCGGGCGTGTGCCCAACTGCTTGCCGAAGAAGTAATCGTTGACCAGGTTGCCGACCATGCGCCGGCGGGTGCGTTCGAACTGGTATTCGGCGCGGCTGACGGTGGCGTCCCAGTCCCAGCGGTCGCCGATCTTGCCGCGCAGACCGAGCGCGACGTCGAGCGAGCGCTCGCGGTAATGCTGGTTCATCTGTTCGACGCCGCCGAGGTCGGCCGGGGTCAGCAAGCGGGTCGGCGCGATCACCGCATTGAACTGGGGGTCGTAGAAATCGCCGCGGCGGCCGACGCCGTCGGTGTGGGGGCCGGTGATGCTCTCGAAGCCGCCGAGCGACTCGACCCGCGAACGCCAGGCCTGCACCGAACCCCAGCCCTGCAGGTCGTCGCTGAAGTCCCAGGTGCCGAACACGTAGCCGGCGAGCTCGTTCTTGCCCTTGCTCAGGTGCTGGTAGCCGACATCCTTCCAGGTGCCGCAGGCGTCGCCGAGGCTCTGCACGGTGCCGGAGCTGATGCGCCTGTAGGTGTGACGCTGGAACTCGTCGCCCCAGCGCTCGCAGGTGCCGGCCGGCGGCGCGATCAGCGGGCTGCTGCTACTGCTGCTGCCGCGGCGGATGCGCAGGCCGGCATCGGGCTGCACGCCGAGCCGCGGGTCCGGGTTCGGATTGGCGCGAAGGTCCCAGTCGTCGCGCTGGAAGCCGTACAGCAGCTCCTGATGGTAGGCCTGGAAGGCGTAGGTGACGCCCCAGCGCTCGCCGGTCTTGCCGCCGGTCCATTGCAGGTCGAAACGGTCGCGCCCGCCCATGGTGCTGCTGCCGGCGCGCAGCTTGATCTCGTCGCCCTGGTAATTGCGCTTGAGCACGATGTTGACCACCCCGGAAACCGCGTCGGCGCCATAGATCGCGGACGCGCCGCCGGCGAGTACTTCGATGCGCTCGACCGCGCCGGAGGGAATATTGCCGAAGTTCTGGAAGTTGCTGCGGCCTTCGTAAGGGAAGGGGTAGTCGGCGGCGCGGCGGCCGTCGATCAGCAACAGCGAACGGCCCGGGCCCAGGCCGCGCAGATTGAGCGGATGCGCGTTGGCGGAGAAGCCGCCGGACAGTTCGGTTTCGACCGCGCCGTTGGCCATCACCAGGGTCTCGAGCGCCTCGAACACGGTGGCGTGGCCCTCGCGTTCCATCTGCTCGGCGGTGATCACCGTGACCGGCGAGGGGCCTTCGATTTCGGCGCGCTTGATGCGCGAGCCGGTGACCTGGATCGCCGCCAGTTCGGTCGGCTCCGGCGCCGCCCTGGCCTTGGCCGCGGGCTCGCGAGAGCTCGCCGGCTTGGGCTTGGGCGGTGCCGGTTCGCGCGCGGGCACGATCGCGATGACGCCGCTCTGGGTGACGCGAAAGCTCAGGCCGCTGCCGGCGAGCAGGCGGGTAATCGCCTCGCGGGTGGTGTAGCGCCCGGACAGGGCCGGGGCGACGCGGCCGCGCACCAGGTCCGGCGGGATCAGGATTTGTGCATCCGACGAGGACGCGACCTGGTTCAGCGCCGAGGCCAGCGACTGGCTCGGCAAGGCGTAGTGATGCGCGCTGTCCTGAGTCTGCTGCGCGAGCGCCGGCGTCGCGGCGATCAGCGCCGAGAAGCCGAGCGCGAGGCTCAGCGCGACCGACAACGGGCGCCGGGCGTAGTGCATTTGCGCATTCGTCACTGCGTGTCCGGGACCGGCCCCCACCGATGCCTGCTTGTTCGAATCCGTGCCGCTCGACCGACTGCCGTGTGCTGCGTGACGCTGTGAAACGATCCCCATTGCAACGCTCCCCGATGAGTGACTGCGAGCTCGATCCTTCGAATGTCGACCTTTCCCCACCGATGTAGACGCAGCTTGCCACGGATCCCTCACTCGCCTTTCGGCAGGCTTGCCGGCGGCCGGCCGGTGCCGTAGCGTCCGCTTGTCCGGTAGCGGGGAGGGGCCATGAACAGCAGCGAAGCCGGCGATACGCCGAGTGCTTGCGATGCCTCGCGCGCCGCCGATCTGCCGCTGCTGATCGCGCGCTACCGTCCGGCCCTGGTCCGCTATTTCTCGCGCCACCTGCAATCGGCCGACGACGCCGAGGACCTGGCGCAGGAAGCCCTGGTGCGGCTGGTGCGGATGCCGTCGCTGAGCGGCGTGCTCAATGTCGAGGCGTTCTTGTTGCAGATCGCCTCGAACCTGCTGCGCGACCGCTTCCGCCGCGACAAGAGCCACCAGGTGCTCCAGCACGTCTCGATCGACGAAGTCGCGAAGGATTGGCCGAGTGAGGACCCGCATGGCGAATGCGTCTACGAAGGTAGCCGGCGCCTGCAAGCGTTCCTGGCGGCCTTGGACGAGTTGTCGCCGCGCTGCCGCCAGGTGTTCCTGCTGCAGCGGTACGAAGGCCTGACCTACAGCGCCATCGCCAAACGTTTGGAGATCAGTGTGAGCGCAGTGGAGAAAAACATGATGCGCGCCTTGCTGCATTTCGATACCCGCCTGGGAGACTCGTGAAGCCGCCGCGTCTCAACGTGATCGAAGGCGGCGACCCGTACCGCCGCCAGGCCGCGGCCTGGTTCGCGCGCCTGCGGGCCGACGACGTCGCCGAGAGCGACCGCCAGGGCTGGCAGCGCTGGATGGCCGCCGATGCGCGGCATCGCGCCGCCTACGAGCGCATCGAGCGGCTGTGGTCGGCGGCGGGCGAGCACGCCCAGCACCCGCAGGTC